>NZ_JAFNJD010000016.1:0-70382 GCF_017368415.1 Shewanella sp. 4t3-1-2LB | reverse complement strand
TTGCTAACTTGGTGCCAATCTTGTGTTTATTTTATTATATATTTGATTTTAAATGATTTTTAATCTATTTATAAAAATATTATAAGTGAGCAATATCGATTGACATGTAATTTTTACCTAGGCCTCGGTAAGAGTTTCAGTACTGGGTGAATCGTCACTCACTACCAAAGTTTTGTGGTACTGCCGCACACATACCAATGTTAGTTCATTGACGTTAGGTTTTGATTCGTCACTGGTAAATTGCTGGCAGTGGGTTAACCTTGTCTAGGTTTACTGTCCTCAATGCTGCACCGCTGTACGAGTGTTACGCTGGCGTCCGCACACTCTCAAATTTGGCGGCAATAGTAGAGATTAGCTGCCGCTCTTGCAGAATAAAATTCTCAAATGCCTGGGCTACCGGCGATAACTGGCGACTGCGGGGGTGCACCAAACACCAACTCCGCACAATTGGCAGTTCTTTAATCGGTAATTCCAGCAGGGAACCATCGCGTAACTCACGATATACGCAGTAACGAGGTAAAAAGGCAATTCCGAGTCCGGCGCTGACGCCTTCTCGTTGCGCTTCGTGGGAATTGAATTCTACCACGTTATCAAAATGGATATGTTTCTGGGTGAAGAATGCCTCGCAGGCACGGCGGGTACCGGAGCCGTTTTCACGGCGCACCAAGGTATATTGTTGCAAAGCTTTTAATGGTAAGGGTGCCGGGAGCGTGGCGAGCGGATGTCCTGCTGGCACGATCGCCACTATTGGGTTGTTGAGAAATGGCATAAATTCCAGTGCCATTTCATCTGGTACTTCGGTCATGATCACTAAATCATCACGGTTTTCGTTGAGACGACGGATCAATTGCGCCCGATTAAACACGTTTAGAATTGGATGAATATCGGGGTGACGTTGCTGAAATGCTGCCAATAAATGCGGCAACAAATACTTGGCACTGGATTCTGCCGCAATGCGCAACTCGCCTTTCAACGTACCGCGCAGCTCTGACAATTGCATATCCAGCACATCCAAGCGTTGAAATACATCGTGTGCTGTTTTCAGCAAATATTCCGCTGCTTCGGTGAGATAGAGCTTTTTGCCAACATAATCAAACAACGGTTCTTCCAGCAACTCTTCTAGTTGCCGAATTTGCAGACTCACGGCCGGTTGGGTTAACGCTAACAGTTCGGCGGCGCGACTGTATGACAATTGCTCGCATACAGTGCGAAACACTAATAACTGCCTCAGGGTAATGCGCATGTAGGAATTTTGCACAAGTCTCTCCTGATGTATAAATAATTACTTATGATAGACAAAATAAATATTAATTTTAATTATTTTTGAAATAGAAGTAGCTTAATTCCTCTTAGGATCATCCAATTTAGTAACAAAGAGGTTACTTTCTGTGATCAAAAAAATTCTCATCGCCAACCGCGGTGAAATCGCGGTGCGCATTATCCGTGCCTGTGCCGAAATGGGGATCCGTTCGGTAGCGGTGTACTCTGATGCCGATCGCCATGCGCTGCACGTAAAGCGGGCCGATGAGGCATACAGTCTCGGGGATGACCCGCTGGCGGGTTACTTGAGCCCGCAACGGTTGGTGAGTTTGGCGCTTGAAACGGGTTGTGATGCGTTGCATCCAGGGTATGGCTTTTTATCGGAAAATCCTGAACTGGCAGAGTTGTGTGCCCTGCGTGGTGTGAAGTTTGTTGGCCCCAGCGCCGATATTATCCGTCGTATGGGTGATAAGACCGAGGCGCGGCGTACCATGATGGCGGCGGGAGTGCCTTGTACGCCGGGAACCGAAGGCAATCTACAAGATCTAGCTGAAGCACTGCGCGAGGCCGAGCGTATCGGTTACCCGGTAATGCTCAAAGCCACTTCCGGCGGCGGTGGTCGTGGTATTCGCCGCTGCAATAATCCAGAGGAACTCACTCAGCAGTTCCCAAGAGTTATCTCCGAAGCCACTAAAGCCTTTGGCTCTGCGGAAGTGTTTCTGGAAAAGTGCATTATCAATCCCAAGCATATTGAAGCGCAGATTTTGGCCGACAATTTTGGTAGCACAGTGCACCTGTTTGAGCGTGACTGCTCTATCCAACGTCGCAATCAGAAACTGATTGAGATTGCCCCCAGTACCCAGTTAACACCAGAACAGCGCGCTTATATTGGCAAGATGGCGGTGCGAGCGGCGCAAGCAGTGAATTACGAAAATGCCGGGACAGTGGAATTCTTGCTGTCTGGTGATGAAATTTACTTTATGGAGATGAATACCCGGGTGCAGGTGGAACATACCATCACCGAGCAGATCACCGGTATTGATATTGTGCGGGAGCAGATCCGCATTGCTTCCGGCCAGCCATTGTCGGTGAAACAGGAAGATATTCGCCACCGCGGTTTTGCGTTGCAGTTTCGCATCAATGCGGAAGACCCAAAGAACAATTTCTTTCCATCATTTGGCCGTATTACCCGTTACTACGCGCCCGGTGGTCCCGGTGTGCGTACCGATACGGCAATTTACACCGGTTATGTCATTCCACCGTATTACGATTCCATGTGTCTGAAGTTGGTGGTCTGGGCACTGAACTGGGAAGACGCGTTGGATCGTAGCCTGCGGGCGCTAGATGACATGCGGGTGCAGGGGGTAAAAACCACCGCGCCCTATTACCAGCAAATTTTGCGTAATCCAGAATTTCGTACCGGCCAGTTCAACACCAGTTTTGTTGAGACTCATCCAGAGCTGCTGGATTACTCAGAAAAACGTCGTCCAGAACAACTGGCGTTGGCGATTGCCGCCGCCATTGCGGCGAATGCCGGCTTATAACTGATGATTGCTGGCCACTTAGCGCCAGCTCAGGAAGATGAACACATGAGCAAGAGAATCACTGTTACCGAAACTGCGCTGCGCGATGCCCACCAGTCTTTACTGGCGACCCGGATGCGAACTGAAGATATGCTGCCTATCTGCCCCAAGCTGGATAAGGTGGGTTTTTGGTCGTTAGAAGTGTGGGGCGGTGCCACCTTTGACGCTTGTCTGCGCTTTCTGAAGGAAGATCCCTGGGAACGCTTGCGGCAGTTGCGTAAAGCCTTGCCTAATACCCGTTTACAGATGCTGCTACGGGGGCAGAACTTGCTGGGCTATCGTCATTACAGCGACGACGTGGTGGCAGCCTTTGTGAAACACTCCGCCGACAATGGCATCGATGTATTTCGGGTATTTGACGCCATGAATGATGTGCGGAACCTGAAAACTGCAATTGAAGCGGTAAAACTGGCGGGCAAACATGCGCAGGGCACTATCTGTTACACCACCAGTCCGGTACACACTACCGAGAAGTTTGTGCAACAGGCGCGGGAAATGGCCGCGCTTGGCATCGATTCTATCGCCGTGAAAGATATGGCGGGTCTGTTGACACCCTATGCCACCGGCGAACTGGTCAAAGCGCTAAAAGACAATGTTGATTTGCCGGTATTTGTGCATTCCCACGACACCGCGGGTGTGGCGACCATGTGTCAGCTAAAAGCCATTGAAAATGGCGCTGATAATATTGACACCGCTATCGGCAGCATGGCTTGGGGCACCAGTCATCCAGGTACCGAATCGATGGTGGCAGCATTGCGCGGCACCCAGTATGACACGGGTTTGGACTTGGTGCAGTTGCAGGAAATCAGTAGTTATTTCTACGAAATTCGTAAAAAGTACCATCAGTTTGAGAGCGACTACACCGGTGTTGACACTCGGGTACAGGTGAATCAGGTGCCGGGCGGCATGATGTCGAATCTGGCAAACCAGCTGAAAGAACAAGGGGCGCTGGATCGCATCAACGAAGTGTTTGCCGAGATCCCCAAAGTGCGTGAAGACTTAGGCTTCCCGCCGCTGGTAACGCCAACCTCGCAGATTGTTGGTACCCAGGCGGTGTTTAACGTACTGGCTGGTGAGCGTTACAAGACCATTACCAATGAAGTCAAACTGTATCTGCAAGGACGTTACGGTAAAGCGCCAAGCCAGATCAATCGCGAGCTGCAACAGCGGGCCATTGGCAAGGAAGAGATCATCGATGTGCGCCCAGCCGATCTATTGCAACCGGAACTGCAGGCGTTGCGCGCCGATATTGGTGCCTTGGCGACATCAGAAGAAGACGTGCTGACCTTTGCCATGTTCCCAGAGATTGGCCGCAAGTTCCTCAGTGAACGCGCCGCCGGGACGCTGGAACCAGAACCACTGCTGCCGATTGCCAGTGCTGCTTCCGCCGCTATGCCACAGAAAGAAGGGGTTCCCACCGAGTTTGTTATTGATGTGCATGGTGAGACCTATCACATCGATATCACCGGTGTCGGTATCAAGAGTGCTAACAAGCGGCATTTCTACATGTCTATTGATGGTTTCCCCGAAGAAGTGGTGTTTGAACCGCTGAACGAATTGGTGGCCGATAATAGCAAGCGGAAGCAGGCCAGCGCGCCTGGAGATGTTACCACCGCTATGCCGGGCAATATTGTGGATGTTCTGGTGAAAGTCGGGGATAAAGTGACGGCTGGTCAGGCGTTACTGGTCACCGAAGCGATGAAGATGGAGTCTGAAGTGACCGCGCCAATTGCCGGTGAAGTGACGGCTGTCCATGTGAAAAAGGGTGACCGCATCAACCCTGGCGAAGTGTTGGTCGAGATTGTTTGAGCGCGAGCTTAGCACTAGAAAACAGCCGGGAGCCGATGGCCCCGGCTTTTTGCTGGGTAGCCATCACGTCAGCGCTGAGCTAGTGATTTAATGATTTTCATCAGCAAGCGACATGACTCACGGCGTTGCAGGTGTTACTGTTTTTGAAAACCAATAACAGGAGATGCTGATTATGGATTTACAGCTGCAGGGGAAAACCGTAATGGTGGCTGCTGCCAGCAAGGGCATTGGTTACGCGATTGCGTTGCAATGTGCCCGCGAAGGCGCCAATGTGTCGATTGCCAGCCGCGATCCCGCCGCCATTACCGCCGCTGCCGAACAGATTGCCGAGCAGACGGGCGCTCGGGTACAGGGCTACTGTTTTGATGCCAAATCTGCCGACAGTATCGATGCCTGGGTACAAGCCACTCTGACGGATTTCGGCCCTGTCTATGGGCTGGTGGTGAATGCTGGCGGGCCTCCACCGGGGCAGTTTCAACAGTTCAGTGATGCCGACTGGCAGGCAGCGTTTGAGTTAACCCTAATGAGTGCAGTGCGGTTAATTCGTGGTGTGTTACCGTCAATGCAATCCCTAGGGAGCGGTTCTGTGGTAGCGGTCACCTCGTCATCAGTTAAAGAGCCGATAGATATTCTGTTGTTATCCAATGTCATGCGCTCCGGCGTAACCTCCTTGCTGAAAAGTCTGTCGCAACAATATGCTGCCGACAACATCCGTTTCAATAACCTGATGCCTGGCCTTATCAACACCGACCGTTTGAAAGGGCTGAATGTGAAACGGGCGCAAGTGCTGAATATCTCCGCTGACGCCGTGAAAAAGCAACAAGAGGCGGAATTGCCTATGCGCCGTTATGGGGAGACGCAGGAATTTGCCAATGCCGCGGCATTTTTGTTGTCACCCGCAGCCAGCTATATCACCGGCGTGACGTTAGCTATTGACGGTGGCAAGATGAAAACGGTGTGGTAACGCAACATGTGCCGCAGGTGACGTCGGCAGCTACTATGCAACAGTTTGATTAATATAATAATGATAGTCGTGATGAATAGATTAAGGGGTAAAAAGTGAAACTCGCGATACTGCAAACAGACGTGCTACACCCGGAATTTTTAGCGCAGTACCAGGGCTATGGCAGAATGTTTCAGCAGCTGTTTGCCAATGCTGGTATTGCGTTGGAAAGTGAAATTTTCAGTGTGATAGATGGCAGCTACCCGCCGCAACCGGAAGCGTTTGATGCCATGTTGGTCACAGGTTCCAAAGCCGATGCTTTCAGTGACTTGCCATGGATTAATACCTTGTCAGCGTATCTGCGGCAACGCTATGCCGCTGGGCAAAAGTTGCTGGGGATCTGTTTCGGACACCAACTGTTGGCGCATGCGTTGGGTGGTAGGGCGCAGCGAGCGGTCAACGGTTGGGGCGTTGGCGTTATGGATTATCAGTGGCGCAGTCAACCGCAGTGGTTGCGCACTGCCGATGCGGATTTCCGATTGATCTGTAGTCATCGTGATCAAGTGACTCAGTTACCGGAAGACGCTACGCTGCTGGCGAGTAATGATTTCTGTCCGATAGCTGCCTTTCATATCGGCAAATTGGTATTGGCATTTCAAGGGCATCCCGAGTTTTCGCCAGAATATGGCAAAGCCTTATTGCAGAAACGCTACGGAGATATTGGGGAACAAAAAGTACAGCAAGCGCTTGCCAGTTATCAGCAACCTAATGATGGGCTAGCGATTGCGGCGGTTATGGCTGATTTTATACAGGCATAAGTCGCTTAAAACATCAATAAAAAAGTCAGCATTGCTGACTTTTTTATTGATTAGAGTAACTCCCGGCTCAGTGTCGGGCTTAGCTTAGTGACTCTCACTTACGCTACGATAATGATCCTGCATGGTGTAGGAACGGGCATACAAAGCAAAAACCAATGCCGCCAGCAGGGCAAATCCGGCAAAAAAGAACATCTGGAAGGCGGTAACGCTGATGCCAGTTGCGGCAATCTTATTGGTGACTGATTCGCTTTTCACGCTGGCATTGGCCAGCAGTACCCATAAGTTGCCGACGGTGACTGACAGTGTCCAGAAACTCATGATGCTACCCTTCATAGATTTCGGTGCCTGACTGTAGGCAAACTCCAGTCCGGTTGCCGATACCAGCACCTCACCAAAGGTCAATAATGCATAAGGTAATACTTGCCAAGTGATGGAGATGACACTGCCGCCATCCATGATTAGCTGGAGGCTGCCGATGACAATCCAAGACAGGCCAGAGAAGGCAATCCCTGCGCCCATTTTTCTAAGGGCTGTCAGCGTTACCCCAGAGCGTTGCAATGCTGGATACAACACAAAATTGTTAAATGGGATCAGCAACATTACCAGTAGTGGGTTCAGCGCTTGCATCATGGCTGGCTCAAACCATTCGGGTTTTGCCATATGGTTCGCCTGCAGGATCCAGGTAGAGGCTTTCTGATCAAACAACGACCAGAAAGGTGTCACCAACGCGAACAGGATCAGGATGCGAAACACCGATTTGACCCCGTCAACTGCTTCACTGGGATGTCGGCTTAAGGCGCGTTGCAACTGCATTGAGGCACCGACTCCGACAAAGCCCATGACTAATACCAAGGCCAAGCATAAGCTGGTCACCACCCCCAATGATGGAAATTGACTGAGCGCAAACAGCGCTAGCAAGATGCCAGTGATACTAAGCCATAAGCCTTTATTCGCTTGTCCCGGCATCGGCGTCAATATTGCACTTTTGACCACAGGTAAAAAGCCGTGTGGGTCGTGGGCATTGGGTTCAATATGCACGTAGCGTTTACGGCCATACCAGAAAAACACCGTTGCGATAAACATCAGCACGCCGGGAATACCAAATGCTACTGCTGGCCCGAAGAATTTAAGGATCAGCGGCATTGAGAGTGAGGCGAAAAAGGAACCGAAGTTAATCGTGAAATAAAACATGTCGAAGGCTTTTTGTGCCAACGACTTGTTGCTTTGATCGAACTGATCGCCCATGAATGACGACACTAACGGCTTGATGCCGCCAGAGCCAAGGGCAATTAAAAACAGCCCGGAATAAAAGCCAGTTTTGCTGGTTTCAAACATCGCCAGAAACGCATGACCAATCACATAAACGATGCTGAGCCATAAGATTGTATGATATTTGCCAAAAAAGCGGTCAGCGATCCAACCACCCAATAATGGGAAGAAATACACGCCAATCACAAATGAATGAAACACATCTTTGGCTTCCCCTTGCCGCAATTCTTCGGGCACCGACAGCAACAGCGCGGTCATTAAAAATGGGGTAAGAATGTTGCGCATGCCATAAAAACTGAAGCGTTCACAGGCTTCACTGGCAATAATAAAGGGGATCTGGCGCGGCCAGCTTCCGGTGGAGGTCGATGCCATGATTATCCTTGTCGTTATAGTTACTGAGTACCGGATGACGCCTATTGAGCTGCCGCAGCGGCAGTCAACGCTAAGCTACAGACGCATGCTAAGGAAAAGCGCAGACATCTGCAGCAACATTTTTGTAACAACCCGCAAAAGGTTAAAAATGCAACAATTAGCCCGGCGGTGGCGTCAAGGCAAGCGGCCTTTATAACCAGTGATTCTGAAATTTAACTGAAAATGGCCTGTCGGTCGCAATGTTGTGGAGGCTGCTCACTTATCGCGTTTACCGCGATTACACTCGTAGCAGAGGATTTGCAGATTATTGATATCTAATGCTAATTCAGGATAGCGAGAACGCGGCAGAATATGATCTACCTCCAGCGCAATACCGTGTTCGGCAACGCTGCGATGGCACAGATTACAGCGGTGTTCGCGGCTGCTAAGCACTTCATGACGCAGATCCAACCAGGCGCGAGACAAATAGAAATTGTCTACTGGCTTGGGCGCATATTCACTCAGTTGTTCAAGCTGCTGAAATGTCTGATGCCCAGAGTCCGGCGAAAAGTAACTGGCGCTGATATCCGGCTGATGCTGGTTTTTCTCTAGCCACTTATAGATACCGCGTTTAGCACTAAATTCAGTCTGGTAATGGCGGCTACGGCAACGACTGCCGATACGAAAAGTAACGTGTACGGTAAACTGCATTGAATATCCTTTTCAGCCAATCGCGCATTGATAGTGCAACCTACCATGAAAAGCCGAGAAGTGACACCGCAGGCATTGAGTCAATTCCCATGTCAAATGGGGATGATGCAACATCGTTTGCTAGGTGAAGCGGTATCGGGTGCCACACTTGCTTCGACTCTGGTACTGGCACTTAAACTGTTCCTACCCCAAATGACCAATTTTGATTAATTAATGGTCAGTTAAACCGACAAATTTGATCTCGGCTAAAAAATAACAACTTTCATTCGCAATTAATATCGCTATTATGCAAACATAAATGATAACTATTATCAGTCTTTTTTTAATATTAATTGCGAGGTTGAGATACCGTGGCATATAAACACTTGCCTTTGTCACCGCTTGCGGCAGCCATAACCGTTGTCCTGGTTAGTTATTCGGCTACAGCGCTGGCTGACGATGATGTCAGTCACAAAGACACTAAAAATATAGAAAAAATTACGGTGACAGGGAAGTATACCGTCAGTAATACCATCGACACGGCTACTGGACTGGGATTGTCACTGCTGGAAACACCGCAGTCAGTCACTATCATGACCGCTGAACGCATCCAAGATCAGGCACTCAATACGGTAGTGGATGTGGTCAACAACACCGTTGGCCTGTCTTCATCCAAAACCGATAACGTGCGTAACGGCTTTATGTCACGGGGGTTTGCGGTACAAAATTACCAGATTGACGGTGTTCCGCTGTCTTGGAGTCTGGGGGCCGATGCCGGTGAAACAGTATCGGATGTGGCACTTTATGAACGGGTAGAAGTGGTTCGCGGTGCTACTGGGTTATTGACTGGGGCAGGCGATCCTTCCGCATCGATCAACTTGGTGCGTAAACACGCCGACAGCACCGACCTGACCGGATACTTCGATGTTGCAACTGGTAGTTGGAGTAAGAAACAGCTGACGGCTGATGTGTCTAATGGCCTAAACGATAGCGGCAGTGTACGTGGCCGCTTGGTTGCGAAGTACGTCAATAGTGATTCATACCAAGATCTTTATCAGGATCGTAAAACCATCCTTTATGGTGTGGTTGATACCGATATCACTGACAGCACTCTGTTACGCGTCGGTGCGAGTTACAATAACAACAATCCTGAAGGCGCTATGTGGGGCGCCTTACCCGCCTTATTCAGCGACGGAAAAGCTACCGACTGGGACGTTTCAACCACAACCGCCGCCGACTGGAGCCGTTGGGAAACGACCAACATCAACTATTTTGCCAATATTAACCATGCATTTAGCAATGGATGGCAACTGGTGGCGAACTATAACCGCATGGAATACGAAACTACCACCAAGATGATCTATATGTCTGGCCTGCTGGATGAAGCAACAGGTACTGGGCTCAGCGGTCAGCGTTACCATAGCCACGGTGAGAGTAATTCCAATAACTTTGATGTGCAGCTAAAGGGTGACTATCAGCTGTTTGGTCGTGATCATGAGTTTGTTACTGGGGCGCTATACAGCAAGCAGAAATCCTACGCCGATACCTATGAGCCCCTCCGTGACAATATGACGGGATATGATGCTAAACCCGTCGATAACTTCTATGAATGGCAAAGCCAGCAGTTTGCTGAGCCGGAATGGTCAACAACTGCTAATCGCCAGCTCAATATGGATACCGAGCAGAAAGGTTTTTATGCGGCTACCCGTTTAACAATTACCGATGATTTTAAAGTGATTGGCGGCGGACGTATCTCCAGTTGGGATCGAGAAGGGGTCAGCTATGGCACCGACACCAACTTTGGTGACGATGGCGTATTTGTCCCCTATATCGGTGCACTCTATGACGTTACTGCGCAGCATCGTATTTACGCCAGTTACACCGAAATTTTTAATCCACAAAACTACCAAGATGCTAACGGCAGTTATCTCGATCCACTGGAAGGCAAAGCCTATGAAGTGGGGCTAAAGAGTTCTTACTTGCAGGATCGTCTGCATACCACGCTGGCGTTGTTCAAGATTGATCAGGATAACTTAGCCACAGCCGCCGGAACCGTGGTCATTGACGGTAATCCAGTGACCTACTACAAGGCCGCGCAAGGTACAGAAAGTAAAGGCTTTGAGGTTGAAGTCGTGGGCGAACCTGTGGCTGGCTGGAATATCTCTGCTGGCTATTCTCAGTTCAAAGCCGAAGATGCCGAAGGGAACCGCGTGGCCACCACCAGTCCAGAAAAGCAATTCAAACTGTTTACCACCTATCAGTTTGTTGACCATCTGCCGCAGCTGACAGTGGGTGGTGGGGTTAACTGGCAAAGTGATAGTTACTCAGAGGGGGGCGGCGTGTTGATAAAGCAGGATGCCTATGCTTTGGTGAACTTGATGGCGCGTTACAGCTTGGCGGACAACATGGATCTGCAGCTGAATTTGGATAATCTGTTTGATGAAAAATACTACGCCTATATGTCGGCTTCATCTGCGGCATACAGCGTGTATCACTACGGCACTCCCCGTAACTTTACCCTAAGTTTTAATTACCGCTTCTAAGCGTTTATTGGTGATATAACCGGTGGTCATCCTCGTCGATCACCGGTTTTTTATTTTAGAAATCATCGATAAGGTGTCCTCAATTTAACGCTTCAATTTAGCGCAGAGTGTGACAAGCCTAGGTTCTGCCTTGCTGTGAGTTCGGCCTTCTTGCAGACATAGACATGTTTTTTGACAAATAAATGGCTCATTTCTGTCATGATTTACGGTTATACTGTTCGCCCAAAATGACCTATTGTTCTGATAATCAGTTAATCAATATGAATAAATGTCGTCTGTCCTTATGGGGCATATTGTCTGTAGTGCTGCTGTCGCTCACTCAATCCGTGATTGCCGCGGCTCCGCTTTCGCCACGACCAACCGTGGTGATGATGTCCCTAGATGGCTTTCGCTGGGACTATATTGAGAAATATCACGCTACTAATTTGCAAGCCATTGCCGCCAACGGCGTGCGCGCCGAGCAGATGCGTCCCGCCTACCCAACCAAGACGTTCCCAAATCACTTGACGTTAATTACCGGTCTATACCCGGTACATCACGGCATTGTTGACAACCGTTTTTGTGATAAAGAGCGGCAGCAATGTTACAAGATGGGCATGGGCAAGGATGACTCTACTTGGTTATCCGGTATTCCTTTATGGAATCTGGCTGAAATCAATGGCGTAAAAGCCGCTACTTATTTCTGGCCAGAATCGGATGCCCGGATCAACGGCATGACGCCATCCTACTATTACCACTATTCAAAACCGGCAAATTACGAAGCGCGGATTGACCAGATTATCGACTGGCTGAAAATGCCAGCCACTACTCGGCCGCACTTTGTTGCCGGGTACTTTTCGCTGGTGGATACCGAGGGGCATGACTTTGGGCCGGATTCAGCGCAAGTTGCACAAGCGGTTGCGAAAGTCGATGCGATGATCGGTCGCCTGCGTGCGGGGATCCAAACTTTGGATTATCCGGTGAATCTTATTGTCTTAGCAGACCATGGGATGACGGCCATTGACAACAAAAAGGCGTTTGATTACCGCGAACTGCACATTGATGAAGCCCAGTTCCAAGTGGTGAATGCCTCTACTCGGTTGTTAATTTATGCCAAGCCTGCAACCAGTGCGCAACAGGTGGCTGTGTTAAGACAACAGTTGTCTAAAGTGGCTGCTGGGCATTACCGGGTGTTGACTGATGAGTATCTCCAAGCCCGTCACTACACTGGCAGCCCGCGGGTGGCCGATATTATTCTGGAAGTCGATGCCCCGAGCTATTTTACCGAAAAGCCACTGGCTGAACGTCACGGTGGTGGCAACCATGGTTACAGCTATATCAAAGATATGGGGGCCCTGTTTGTAGCAGAAGGCCCAGCATTCAAACAAGGGGTAAGGTTGCCAGCGTTTGATAACGTCAGTGTCTATCCGTTGGTGGCTCATATTCTCGGATTGCCGATCACCCATCCCATCGATGGTAGCATTACGCCCTTATTGCCAGCGTTAAACCCTTAATGACTTAGTTTCGATAACACAGAGGAAATGATGAAAGCATTGATCTCCCTATTGCCGCTGGTTTTTGTTGCGGCCACTTCATTGGCTAAAACTGCCCCACAAACGACAGATTTGGCCGTGCAGAATACTCAGGCTGTTTTGTGGATGCAAAATGCCGGTGAATATCGCGCATTGTGTTACCAAGCCTATAACACCGCCATGATGGCCTTTGACCTGGCTAAAGCCAAACACCAAGGCAAACTGGCGGTGATGGTGGACTTGGACGAGACGATGCTGGACAACTCCCCATACGCGGCTTGGCAAATTCAACACCATCAACCTTATGAAACCGTTAGTTGGAATAACTGGGTAAATGCAGTGCAGACCCCTGCGTTGCCTGGGGCGGTGGCTTTTGCTAACTACGTGACTAAGCAGGGTGGCACCATGTTTTACGTGTCAAACCGCTCCGACAGAACCTTTGAAGCGACCAAAGCCAATCTGATCAAGGCGGGGTTCCCTAATGTCAGTAACGTCACACTGCGGCTTAAAAAAGAAACCTCAGACAAAGCGCCACGTATGCAATCTATTGAAGCCGAGGGGTACAAGGTGGTGCTATTGTTGGGCGATAATCTGAACGATTTTCCCGAACTGCATACTTATCATCAACTGAATACCGAACGTAATGCGATTGCCGATGCGCATCAGCAGGAGTTTGGCCACCGTTTCATTCTGCTGCCAAATCCGTCCTATGGTGATTGGGAGCCAGGTCTCGGAAAAGGTTATTACCAGTTGAGCGAAGAGCAGAAAGCGCAGCTGCGTAATGACAGTTTGAGACCGTGGAACGGCCAGTGAGTGCTTGTCTCGGATCGGCTAACAAGTCCTGATAAAGTAACCCCGCAGTCGTTGATACTCGGGGTTATTTTTTGTCGCCACCGACAGCAAAGAGACTCTACAGCTACAGCGGCTGCAGTTGCAAATCAAGCCATACCAAACGATGGTCTGATGAGGCACTGCGGCTTGCCACTAGACGATATAGCGGTTCACGTTTTGTGGGCCAAAACACACCACCACCGTTTATGCTAAATCCGGCCTTTGATGGCAGTACGTAATCTGCTCGTAACTTCCAAGACGCGGTAAAGGCTTTGGCTGCCGCAATATTGGGCGCGTGTTCTGCGCCACCCAAGCTGACTGGTTCAAAACTGCCATTAACGCGGGGATGTTCCAGCAACTGACGCACCGCACCCCCTTGCTCCGCAGTCTGTTTTGGCGCGGAATTCATGTCACCCAACAGCACAAACCGCACATTTAGCGGCAGTCCACCTTGAAGCCCAGCATCATCGACAAGATAAACGGCGTTATCACCACCACTTAGATAGTCGGCCCATAAGCGGATCTCATCGTGGTTGCGCTGCCGATTGCGGTGTTCGGGGCCATCAAATACCGGTGGCGTTGGATGTGACGCCAGTATATGCAGCCTCTCACCATTTACCTTCACAGGAATGTCCCAGTGGGATTTGGAAGATAAACGCAATGCCTGCCACTGTTCATCGCTATACCAGCTTTTGCCAGTCATCGGGTCAACTGGTCTCAATGCCCCTGGCATTGCTGACCATTTTAGTTGCAGAAATGTACGTATGTTGGCGGTATCTATCGGAAAGCGCGACAGCAGCACCATGCCATATTGGCCGGGATACCAGCCAAAACCCCAGGCGTCACCACCTTTACCGGATGCAACACCATCGTGGTCCAAATCATAAGGCGATGGTTCGCCACTATTCACCGGCGCGACATAGTAATAGGGATAGTCAATAGCGCTTGCCCCCTGTTGCGGCTGATGCAGGTACCGGTTTAAGAAAGCCTCAACCCCCTGTTTGGGATCGGCGATATAGTCAAATTCATTGAGCAATATAATATCTGGACGCACCCGCTGTAGGATCTCGGCGATATTGCGGATCTGTGGATTGTCATCATTTTGTAACAAATTATTCAGCGTACCAGATGATGGCACTTTCTGACGGTCAGTCTGATAGTTTCCGCCTTCCATACTGACATTAAATGTTGCTACTCTGAGGGAGCCCAACGCCACAGCCATTGCAGTTCCTATCGTAAAAATTAAACAAAACAGACAGATATTTCGCCACGCTTGATAATGACGATAAATCATCTTTGTTTCGTGTGAAATTTTTATCCAAGAATAGGCGTAACGTTATTTTGCCGCTCAAAAAAGAAACAATTGTGTGTTTAGTGAGGGTGTGTTAAACAAAAGTGTAACGTTTTTGTGCTATAAAACGCGCTCG
This sequence comes from Shewanella sp. 4t3-1-2LB, assembly GCF_017368415.1. Lineage (NCBI taxonomy): Bacteria > Pseudomonadati > Pseudomonadota > Gammaproteobacteria > Alteromonadales > Shewanellaceae > Shewanella > Shewanella sp. 4t3-1-2LB. Next base: position 55,347 of record NZ_JAFNJD010000016.1, on the reverse strand, counting down.
TTGGACCAGTTTTTTTACGGTTCAGCGGTTTAGTTACGAACTTAACTGTTTCGACAACGAACATCAAATAAAAAAACTCAGGGGATCTAATGATGATTCAGGGATTTACCAAAAGCCGTCTGGCCCTCGCTATGGCATTGGCTCTCGGTGCGTCTTCAATGGCCTATGCTGCTGATACCACATCTTCTATGCGTGGTACTATCACCGGACCAGATGGCAAACCAGCGCCAAACACCAAAATCACTCTTATTCACCAACCTTCAGGTACCGTTACTGAAGTCACTACCAACGATGCCGGTGCCTTCAGCGCGTCAGGCTTGCGTGTAGGTGGTCCTTATGAAGTGATTATTGACTCTGACACTTATCAAGACGCAGTGAAAGAAGATATCTTCCTGCAGTTGGGTCAGACTTTTCGTTTCAACGAACAGCTTACTGCTAATCAGCAGAACGTAGAACGTATCACTGTTACCGGTAGTCAGATTGCGTACTCTTCAAATGCGGGCAATTCTAGTGTATTCGGTGCAGATGCAATTAAAAATTCACCTTCATTCAATCGTGATATGAAGGATATTTTGCGTCAAAATCCTTTGGCCACATCATTGGGTGGTTCTAGTAATGAATTTTCTGTAGCTGGTGCTAACCCAAGATTCAATAGCATCAACGTTGATGGTGTAGGGTTGAATGATGACTTCGGCTTGAATGGCAACGGCTATCCTACTCAACGTTCACCGATATCACTTGATGCACTCGAGCAGATTTCAATCGACTCTAGCCCTTTCGATGCCAAGTATGGTGGTTTTAGTGGTGCTCGTATTAACGCAGTAACTAAATCGGGTACTAATGAGTTTCATGGTGGTGTGTTTTACGAAAAAACATCTGATAGTTGGGCGGGCGATTACGATATCTTTGAGAAAGGTAAAGATGGTATATACCGTACTGCTAGCAAAGATGTTCAAGGTGTAAAAAGCGATACCTGGGGTATGAATGTAGGTGGTCCGCTGATTAAGGACAAACTATTTTTCTTTGTTAACTATGAAAAGTTTGATCAACCGATTGTGTCTGAATATGGGCCAGCTGGAGCCGGAGCAACTAAAAATGCCGGTTTTACAAACGAGCAACTAGAGCAAGTACGGCAGATTGCTAAAGATCGTTACGGTATCGATGACATTGGTGATTGGCAGGGTAATCCCAAAGAAAAAGATGAAAAGATTCTGGTCAAGTTAGACTGGAATATTAACGATATTCACCGTGCATCATTTACTTACAGCAGTGATGAAAGTAACTCTATCAATGCAATCAGCACCGGTGCGTCTTCGCTTAATTTGACCAGTGATTGGTACGATTACCAGCAGAATATGAAGTCTTATGCGTTCCATCTTTACTCAGATTGGACTTCAGATTTTACCACTGAATTTGCTTTATCTTACAAAGATGTAGAAACCATTTCTGGGGTTGCTACTCGGGATTATGGTGAAATTAACGTTGATAATAACGCAGCCTTGGATGGTAATGGTAAAGATATTAAGGGTGATGGTTTAACATTCGGTCCAGACGAGTATCGACATTCTAACTATTTGGAAACCAAAACTTGGCGAGCGAATTTCGATGCATCGTATCTGCTTGCGGATCATAAGTTAGGCTTTGGCGTACAATACGAGCGTTTAGATGTATTTAACTTGTTTGTAAACCCTTCATTAGGTAAATGGACCTTTAATAGCATCGAAGATTTTGCGGCAGGTAAAGGTTCTCTTTACTATAAAAACGCAGTTACAAACAATCCAGATGATGGTGCCGCTGCTTTAGTGATGGGCACCTATGCCACTTATATTCAGGATAACTGGGCGCTGACTGATACTATTGATGTCAACTACGGTGTTCGTTATGAACGCGTATTTGCTAATGACACTCCTGTCTTTAACCAGAAATTTTATGACCGTTACGGTTTTTCTAATCAAGAAAACCTTGATGGCAAAGATATTTGGTTACCGCGAGCAGGGTTGACTTGGTATGCTACAGATACCTTGACAGTACATGCGGGTGTTGGCCGTTTCTCTGGCGGTCAACCTAATGTGTGGATTGCTAACTCCTTTAGTAATAACGGAATAAATGTAGATAGTGTCACTAAAACTCTGACAGATGTAACTTCTCTTAACGTACCGCAAAGTATGAAAGATGAGCTAGCAACGCGGAGTCCTGACGGTGAAACTGATGCTATCGATCCTAACTTTAAACTGCCATCAGAATGGCGTTATAGTGTGGGATACGATTACCAGTTTGACATCCCAAATCTGGGCGACGCGTGGACTTGGTCAGCGCAGTATACCTATGCTCAGAAGCAGGATTCTTTAGCTTGGCGTGATTTGAATCGTCAGCCAAGTGGTAGATTTACATCTGATGGTCGTATTATTTATGAACCAGTAGATGCTTCTTCTCCAAATCATTACGATATCTTGTTGACCAATGCTGACTCAGATGGGCATTCCAACATTATTACTACCAGCCTGAGTAAGAAATGGGACAACGGCGTTAATTTAACAGCATCCTATACTCATCAGGATATTACGGACGGTAATACTGGAACTAGTTCCCAAGCTGCATCTAACTACAAGTATGATGTGGTTGCTAACCGTAATGTGGATTATATGGGGACAGGTAACTACGAGATAAAACATAGCTTTAAAGTTAATCTCGGTTATACCCATCAATTCTTTGCTGGTTATGATACTCGGGTAGATCTGTTCTTTGAACGTCGTTCTGGTCAACCATATGGCTGGCTAATGGGTACATATAAGGTGACAGATCTAGGGGATGAAAGTTATTTGTCACAGACCAATGCTTATACTCCATACATCCCATCAGGTGCAGATGATCCAAATGTTAAATATGCCGGTGGTTTGGATTATCAAACATTTATGGACCAGTATGTAAAACCAGCAGGGCTTGAAAAATACGCTGGTGGTTATGTTGCTAAAAATGCCAGCACTAAACCTTGGGTAACGACTCTGGATCTATCTTTCTCTCAGGAAATTCCTGGGTTTATGAAAGATCATAAAGGCGTGCTCTATTTTACCATTCAAAATTTGGCGAATTTGTTGAATAAAGATTGGGGACATCAGTACGATTTGTCTGATTCCAGCAACTATAATAAAGAGTTTGCTAACGCATCTTGGGATGAAAACGGTGTTTTGACCTACAGTCCAAACTCTCGAGCCAAGATTGGCCTGAAAGACGATCCTATAAGTTCATATCAGCTTCATACAGAAGACTCTGTTTGGTACCTGAAAGTCGGTGTTAAGTACACCTTCTAATTCAGTTAGCTGAACTTAAAAAAGCCCGGCATTTGCCGGGCTTTTTACATCATGAGTATTTCTTGAGAGAAGTTATACCGTAATTTTTTCGATGTTGGCGGGTAATCCCTGACGTGCGGCAGAACCACTGGCCCAGTCCACGAGTGGATAGCGGCCGTGACGGCTAGGATCCAGAATCGACAGGTCATTCAGATTAACGCCAACCTGAGTTAGCGGATTCGCCGCAATCAGTTTGCCATCAATGATGGTATCTCGGGCGCCTAACTCCTTATGCCCAAAACCATGTTCTATCGCAATACATTCGGGATGCACACCAGCGACACACTCTACCAGCGCGATAACGCTACCGTTTGGTGTGCTGATACGCACGGTATCGCCAGTGTGGATACCAAGCCGTTCGGCGGTGGTTTTGTTAATTCGTACCGGGTTGTTGGGATGCACCTGCCGAAGTCGATCAGAGCCGATACTCATAGCGCTCTGCACATGGGATTTGTAGCTGGAAAGCAATAATGGCCATTGTTCGCGGCTAAAGGCTTCGCGCAAGGCTTGACCATTGGCCAGTCGCGGCCCGTAACTGCGCGGGCAGCCACTGAGAAACTCACCACTTTGGCTATTACGACGACTGCCAACTTCGGGATTCCATAACATTAATGGTTTGGGCCAGACATGCGTCGGGTTGCCATCGGCATCGCGTGCCTTTGCCATTGGTTCAAAGCGACCGCCACGGGCAAACAAATAGGCGGTTTTGGCAACTTCTTCGGGTTGCAACCGTGTTTTTAGTTCGGGGATGATGCGCTCAACCCCAGACCAACGCCGATCTTCGTCATCAATATCGGGTACGGGGTCACCGGCCCAAGCCACATTTGCTGCACCGTAAAGTGAGTAGTCGGCAGCCCGAGTCAACGGGTGCAGCGAGCCATCAGCGGCCTGAACGGCATTGTCACCGAATCCTGGCAGACCCAATTTGAGGGCAACGCTAGTGAGAAAGCTTTCCATACACACAGGATCGCCGTCTTTGGTGTGTTCTACTCGGGGTGTGACTACCGGCCAGCGCCCAGTTGATACTTTGGTCATGGTGCCATGCCAAGCAGAGGTCCAACCCCAGGATTCATAGGTCAGCGTATCGGGCACTATGTAATCAGAAAGTGCTGAGGTTTCGTTGATAAAACTGTCAATGCTGACCAGCAGTGGCAGCACTTTGGGATCTTTCAGTTGCTCGCCAATGGCGGTGACCAATCCTGCCTGCCCGTAAAGCGGATTCCCCATATGGTTAATCCAGGCTTTCAGGTGATAAGGATAACCTGCCACGGCGGCGGTCAGATGTTCACTGAGTAGTGGTGAAGAGATCGGAAACCAAGGTTCTTTAGCGGGGTAAGGCGACTCCCCGGCGGCCTTTTTGCGTTTGAACTCCGAGCTTTTCTCATAAGGAAATTTTGAGCGAGACAGAAACACCCCTTTAGGTTGCACCATGCCGTCAAACTCCGCCAGATTGTAACGTGGACCGTTACCGAAAGCCGGATAAGCACCGCCTTTAGCCAGCGCGCCACCTGGCTGGTTGATGTTACCTATCATGGCATTCAGCATCATGATCGCCCAAGCGCTATAAAAGCCGTTAGTGCTCATGGTGCCGCCATGAGTAATCACTGCGGCTTTGGTGCCATGACTGGTGAATTTGTCGGCTAGAGCAATAATGTCGGCAACCGGAATGTCACATTCGGCGCTGTATTGCTCAACGGTCTGGCTGCGGGCCGACTCCGCCAACAGGCTGAAACTGCTCTGGCAACGGATACTGATGGCACCGTGGCTGATGATTTCATTGACTTCTAGCCGAGCTTGATTGCATTTGCCTGTTGCCACCGGTTTACCGCTGTCATTATCCAGCACCAGTATTGGGTCTTCTTTGCCGAAAGCTTCACCGCTAAAGGGTAAGCCGAGTTCGCTGGCGTGCAGATATTGGCCATAACGCGGATCCTGTTGATCGCTATGGATCAGGAAGGTTGCATTGCTGAAACCTCGGTAGCCCGCCGCCGCAGCGGCTTTGGCATTAGGTGCGCTAAGGAAGGCCGCTGCATAACGTTTATTATCAATAATCCAGCGCAGCATCGCCATGGCTAACGAGGCATCAGTGGCCGGGCGAATGGGCAGCCAGACGTTATCCGGTGCCGCCGCCAAACTGGAGCTGTTAGGCAGCATTGGCGATACCACGGCATAGCTGAAGTTACGCTCAGTGCGGTCGTATGCCAGCTGTCTGGCCTGCCGTTTAAACGGGTTGCCGGATTGGGCCGGAGAGGTGCCGATGAATAGCAAAAACTCAGCTTTATCCCAGTCGGGTTTCAAATGGGAATATTTCTTCAGATCGTCCAGTAAAGCACCAGCACCTGCGCGATAGGTAAAGCCACAGTATGAACCGTGGTTGGCAAAGTTGCGGGTACCAAAACTGTTAAAGGTGAAGCGTTTGATAAAGACATCGCGGCCTTCATCAGAGGCATTGGTGACTAACAGCTGATTCGCCTTTGGTCCATATTCTGGGTTATCTGCATCCAGCGGTGTGTTGATGTCACGAATGGCCCGCAGGCCATCTACGTGGCCTTCGCCAAACAGATCGCCACCTTCTACGACTTCGTGCAGCAGTTGTTCAAACGCAATGGTCTGCCATTTGCCGCTGCCGCGAGGGCCAACACGTTTTAAGCAGTGGGTGACTCGATGCGGACTGTCCAGCAGTTCCAGCATTGCGTTACCGCGAGCACAGGCGGTCGAGCGGCCATCAAGGCCTTGCTCCTGATAGGCGCTGGTATGTAACAGCGAATCTTTGATGGAAGTGTCAAAATCCAGATGTTCCCTGGCCGACAACGGATGGTAAGGATTTCCGGTAATGCGCAGGATCTTGTCCGTTTTATTGTCGATGCGGGTACGTACACCGCAGCGAGTCCAGCAGCCAAGGCACATAGAGTTCGCCAAGCGCTGCTCGGCGTTGGCAGTCATGGCACCGGTCTTCAGGTCGATTTGTAGTTCAGGCGCTAACGAATTACCGTGGATCGCCGAGTCGGTGACTGTGCCGGAGCTGCCAGTGGCAATACCTTTACCCAGTTGCCCTAGCGTATGGCTGTAACCTGCGACAAATAAACCGGCTCCGCCGGTAATGGCCGCACCTTTAATAAATCTGCGTTTGCTCTTGTCCATTATGCTGCTCCTTCCTGAGTAATCGCGGTTTGACGTACTAACTCAGAAATCAGGGTGATTAATGCCAGCCACAGGCCGAAGGTCCCAAGAATGCCCAGCAAGCCTTCTGGCCCCCAAGGTAGTTCATAGAAATAGGTGCCAGCGCCGTATTTCGGGTCGGTCTGCGCCTGGATCAGTACCAGCCAGCGGAAGCCCCAAGCGAGGTGTACGGCAGCAAAGCCTGCGAGCAGCAATAACCAGTGTGGTTGGCGACTGGTGGCCAGTAATAGCGCCAGCACCGCTAGCGTGCTCAAGACCCAGATTGCGGCCAACTGCCAAGTAGGGCTGTGGCTTAACAGCAGGCGTGCTTCAGCGGCACTTTTGCCACCCGCCAGCGCCCAGCCGATAAGTAATAGGCCAAACAGGGTAAAGGCTGCACGCAGCCACAACAGCAGATAGCGATCAGTATTGGTGTTATGGCCTTTGAACAGAAAATTGAGCCACACCAGCATGCCGCTGCCAGCCAACAACGCACTGGCGGCAAACAATGGTGGTAACCAGTGACTGTGCCATAGTGGCCGCGCCTGCACCGCCATGGTTTCCATGCCGGTATACAAGGCAATGCTGCAAGCGCTGAGGAAGGCTAATACCGCTACTGGTTTTAATAGGGGTTTTTCTGACCAACGGCCAAAGCGCAACCAACACCCAATCTGGCTCCAACGGTCAGTGGCGGTGGTTGGCAACGATGGCCGCAGCAACAGATAGCCAAACAGTAAGCCTGAGCCCATAAACAGCGGCAACAACCAGGCGCCAAACCACATCCAGGAATCGGGGCGCAGTTGCATGTAGAAGTGCCAGGCGCGTAGCGGCTGATGCAGATCTGCCAGCAGCGCCACCGGTGCCACAATCGCGGCACTGAAAATCAGGCTACCGCATAGCGTTAGCAAGCGTTGTTGCCGTTGACCCGGCCACAGCACCGCAATGGCGGCAATCCATACCGAGGTGTAGGCTAGCCCAATCAGAAAAAAATACTGCACGGCCCACGGCAGCCAGGTGATAGCAAAGTCCGGGGTCAGTAGTTCTTTAATGTCCATGATGTAACTCCTTGCCACTGGCGGTCATTAGCGTCCGCACTGGTGCTTCACCGCGGATACGTTCGGCAAATGCCTGGTTCATGCCAAGGTAAAACACTCGGGGTTGGGTGCCCATGGAGGGCCGCAGTACTTTGATGTCATCGCGGTGTTGTGTCAGCAGTCGGCTGATGCGGCTGTCAGGATCGTTAAGATCGCCGATGATCCTAGCTTCGCCGATACAGGTTTCAACGCAAGCAGGCAGTAATCCGGCATCCAGACGGTGGGCGCAGAAGGTACATTTATCGGCGGTGTTAGTTTCATGATTGAGAAAACGCGCATCATAAGGGCAGGCCTGCACGCAATAACCGCAGCCGACACACCAGTCGTTGTTGACTACGACTATGCCGTCCTGACGCTGAAACGTGGCCCCTGTGGGGCAGACCGGGATACAGGGCGGATTTTCGCAGTGATTACATAAGCGTGGCAGCATCATAAAGGCGCTGTTGTCGCCTTCAGTCACTTCGTATTGATTCACTGTGGTGCGGAACTGGCCCAGTGGCGGTTGATTCTCAATGGTGCAGGCGACAGTGCAAGCTTGACAGCCAACACAGCGGCGCAGGTCAATTAACATCCCATAGCGCTTGCCTTTGGTCGGGGTGCTGTCACCATCGGCCTCGGCCAATGGGATAAACACCGCACCGGCGGTAATGGCGGCAATTTGCCCCAGTAACCGGCGTTTTGAAGTATCCATTACACACTCCTTGAAGCTTGGTGGGCGGCTTTCCCATGGTGGGCGCCTTGAGTGTATTCTCGGCAGAGTGACCAGTATGGCTCTATAGTGGTTTTCCACATACCGGGCGCAGGGTTGATCCAGAACAATAAAATCCCGTTAGAATGACCGGCAAACTGAGTAAAATTTTTGGGAAAACGTCACGGCTATGCGCAAAACCTCTCAGCTGAGCTGCTTGTATCTTTGGATGTTGCTAGTGCCATTACTGTCGATAAATGCGTCGGTAACAGCAGATACACTGCCGGTGGATGAAACCCAATACGCGCTAGTGGATGTTGGTGTGCTGGCTATTCGCGGCTATCGCGATAGCATCAACCGCTGGCAACCGACCATGCAGTGGCTGGAGCAGCAGATCCCCGGTACTTACTTTCGCTTGCATCCGATGACGCTAGATGAACTGTCCGATGCCGTCGCCACGCAGGATCTGGATTTTGTGATCACCAATCCTGGGCAGTCGGTATTGCTGGCGCGGCAGTATTCACTGAGCTGGCTGGCGACATTGAAGAGTCGCCTCAACGGCGGTCAGCCGATGCAGGTGGGGTCAGCGCTGGTGGTGCGGCGCGATTCGCCGATCAAAGCGTTTGCGGATTTAAAAGATAAACGTTTAGCTATTGTCTCCCCACATGCCTTTGGCGGTTATCTGACCTTGGTGTATGCCGCTTGGAAGCAGCAGATTGATCTGCCCAATACCGTCGCGCAATTGCTACCAACAGGATTCCCATTGGATAATCTGTTGTACGCCTTACGCGATGGCAAAGCCGATGCAGCTGTGGTGCCTGTATGTCAGCTAGAGCAGATGGCCGCCGAGCATCTACTTAACGCCGATAATTACCGAATAGTGGAAGACCATACTCCCGCGGGTTTTGGCTGCAAGGTTTCCACTGCACTTTACCCCAACTGGTCGTTGGCCAAGACCAGTCGTGCCGGGCAGAAACTGGCAAAACAGGTGACGCAAGCATTGTTGGCATTGCCGGAGCAAAGCGCAGCAGCCACTGCGGCAGATTCACTCGGTTGGACCACAGCCGTTAGCCAACTGACCATAGATAGATTGTATAAAGATCTCGACATGCATCCATTGCAGGCACCTTGGTGGCAACGGGCGATGGTGTGGCTCAAGGAGCACAGCCAATGGGGCTGGAGTATTCTGCTACTGCTGATTTCCCTTAACGCCTACCATTTCTGGCTGGAATATCGTTTTAACCGTCGCGGCCACCAGTTGGCGCAAGCGCAACGTAAACTCAGTGAGAATCTGGTACTGCTGGAACACGCTCAGCGCGCAGCTGTTGCTGGGGAATTGGGGGCTAGTCTGGCCCATGAGCTGAATCAGCCGCTCGCGGCCATCGGTAATTATTGCCACGGCGCCAGTGTGCGTTTGCAGCAAGGGCAACTGGAAAAGTTGCCTCAAGCATTACAGCAGATAGACGCTGAAGTTGGGCGTGCTCGGGCGATTATTCAACGATTGCGCGGTCTATTGAAAAAACAGCCCGCTGCGAAACAGCAGCAATTATTGCGACCGCTGTTACTGGATACGGTCGAACTGTTGCAGTTCGAACTGGATAAACAGCAGATCCAGTTACAGTGGCAGTTGCTGGGTCATGAACAGCGACAATGGCTGGAACCTGTCGCCATCCAACAACTGCTAGTTAATCTGCTGAAAAATGCCATTGATGCGCTGGCAGAATGCCCACAGGCAGATAAACGGATCGAGGTGTTGCTGGATTACCGCCAGCCGCAGCAGGTAATGGTGCAGATCCAGGATAATGGCCCGGGGCTAAGCCGTGATGCCAGTGAACTGATGCAGGCATTTACCAGCACCAAACGCCAAGGGTTGGGGTTAGGATTGGTGATTTGCCGCGAAATAGTGGAAAGCCACGGCGGGAAGCTGTCGATGAGTAATGCCGATTCAGGTGGTTGCCTGGTACAGCTGACCCTGTCTTTAAAGGAACAAACGGATGGTTGAAGATAAACACTCGGTGTATTTGGTGGATGACGATGCGTCTGTGTTGCGCTCACTGAGTTTCATGCTGGAAAGCTACGATTTCCAGGTACGTGAGTTTGTCAGTGCTGAAGCTTTCATTGCTGCTGGTTTATGGCAACAGACCGGCTGTGTGATCCTCGATATGCGGATGCCCGGACTCAGTGGTCAACAGCTGCATCAATTATTGCGACAACACCAGAGTCCACTGGCAGTGATCTATCTGACCGGGCATGGTGATGTGCCGCTGGCGGTAGATGCGTTAAAACAGGGAGCGGTAGATTTTTTCCAGAAACCAGCAGATGGTGCCATGCTGGCACAAGCAGTGACTAAAGCGATGCAGTGCTCACAGGCTAACGCCCTAAGACAGCAGCAACTACAAACGTATCAAAAGCTTACTCCGCGAGAACGAGAAATCCTGAAACTGATCGCCAAAGGTTATAAAAATCAGCAGATTGCCGATGAATTATTTATCGCGGTGCGTACCGTGGAGATCCATCGAGCGAATTTAATGCGCGGAATGCAGGTCGACTCGTTGGCAGAACTGATGCTCACTTATGCGGCCATTGCCAATACATTAGCTCAGTCAGACGGTTGATTATCGATGGTCAGTGGCAACCGATTTGACTGTGGCAGTTTGACGGCAAAATCGGGAATATTCAGTTGTTCCGCAATATAGCGTTTTAATGCCGACTCGTTGATTTTTCCATGACTATCCAGATATTCACTCTGGTGCTGAAACCAGAGACTAGCCACTTGCAATTGCTGAGGTGAATAAGGGTTTTGCATGGCCGAGGCTTGCCAGTAAACCCCATTAAACGTCTGACCATCTTCACCTTTGCCATCAGTGTATAATGCTACGTCAGCGAGTTGATAGCCTTTCCCAATAAGCACTTCATTTGGTTCAAGTAATACATGTACCGCGGCCACATTACGACTAATCGCCATACTGCGGGCAACTTTGATGGCAGTCCCAAGAAACTGCTCATAGCCATTAGCGTAGGGCGATGTAATCACGACCAACAGGGTGGAGCGGCGTTCGTGGACAAGTTGCGATTTTATTACGGTATAGGACATTGCTCGGCGCGCTAACGCCGCAATCTGCGTAGGCCAACTACGGTTGATATCTATCGCGGGTGGTCGTTGTTCAATCGGTTGAACTGCTTGAATATTAGTCGTTTTTGGCGTTGCCGGTCGGAAATTATCTTTGCTCGGTGTTGAGGTAAAGTACAGCACCAACACTACCGCAATCGTGAGAATTACGATAATGCTCACCTGTACAGCCCTTTTATCCTGCATTTATGCTCCTGTGTCGGCGGTTTATGTCACCATGCACGTACATTTACAACGGCTGATTATTCAGTTGTTCCTGTGTATAATCGCGCCCCTGCTTGAAGTGACGGTTTCATCAACAATCCGATGCACTGTTTCATTCGTGCTATTCATTTTATAGCGCACTGTACGGCACCATACAATGAAACCACCCATGACACCAGGTATTTGAGGAACTTTAATAAGTGACAGATTATTCGGCAAAAACAGTAACGGATTTGACAAAACATCGCCGTTTTTCGGTGGCACCGATGCTGGATTGGACTGATAGACACTATCGATACTTTGCGCGGCTGATGTCATCGCAAGCGTTGCTGTACACCGAAATGGTAACGACTGGCGCCATTTTGTTTGGTAAAGGGGATTACCTTGAATGCAACGAAGCTGAACATCCGTTGGCATTGCAGCTGGGCGGCAGCGATCCTCAAGCGTTGGCGCAATGTGCGCGGATCGCTGAGGAACGGGGCTATGATGAGGTAAATCTTAATGTGGGTTGCCCTTCAGACCGCGTGCAAAATGGTCGTTTCGGCGCCTGTTTAATGGCTGAGCCACAGTTGGTGGCGGATTGTGTCAATGCGATGCAGCAACAGGTCAGCATTCCGGTAACGGTAAAAACCCGTATTGGTATCGATGAGCAAGATTCTTATCCGTTCCTCACCGATTTTGTGGGTAAGGTCAGTGAGGCAGGCTGTGATACTTTTATCATCCATGCCCGCAAAGCTTGGTTGCAGGGGCTGAGTCCGAAAGAAAACCGGGAAATTCCACCGCTGGATTATCCTCGAGTTTATCAACTTAAACAGGACTTCCCGGCGTTAAACATCAGTATTAACGGTGGTATTAAAAGCTGGGACGACATTACGCAACACCTGCAACAGCTCGATGGCGTGATGGTTGGACGCGAGGCTTACCAAAATCCTTATCTGCTAGCGGAGGTTGATCAACGGCTGTTTGGCATGAACCGTGCGCTTCTAAGCCGTGATGAGGTGGTGGATGCTATGCTGCCGTATGTGGCGCAACATCTACAAGTGGGGGGGCGTCTAAACCACATTACCCGGCACCTGACCGGCCTTTATCAAGGCGTTGCGGGGGGCCGTAGTTGGCGCCGTTATCTCAGTGAAAATGCGCATAAACCTGATGCAGGCATAGAAGTATTACTGGCCGCAAGAAATAGCGTGTATCAGCGTTAACGACAAAAGTTGGCGAAAATTGCTACAGATCTGGTGATTCTCGCCATTCTATTCTTATCCTCCCTTCCGAGTTTTACTTTTTATCTTAAGGTGTGAAATAAAATATTTATTAAACATGATGTTATGAAATATTTTCCAAGTTGGCACACCGCTTGAATTATCTCCTGCGAACGCTGAAATAGTTCAGCTTAACTGGAAAAGGACGACAATCATGAAAAGCTTAACTTCTACATTTGCGATAACTGCTGTTCTGGCTGGGAGCCTGATGTGTGGCACTGTTATGGCCGATGATAATTTGCCTAGCAAAGGCGCGGTATTGAATGCTGTAAGCACTACGCTGACGGTGCAGGCTCAAGAAATGTTACACAGTGCCAAAGCCGAAATCATGGCATCGCTGCAACGCGAATTGGGTAATAGCATTGCGGCAGTAACTGACGAAATGGTGCAGGAAACCTTCGACGCCATCACCGAAACTTCTGCAAACAATATCGCAGTAGCAGATGTGGCTACCAAGCGGTAACCGTTACGATTGCGACAGTGACTTTCGGAGTAACAGATGAGATTAGAGCAACGTTTACGAGATCCGAGTAAGTGGGTCTGTGGTTTGTGTGGTCAGTTAGCCAGTGACTTTGGATGGTCTGTATTCTGGCTGCGACTGGTGTGGGTGGTGATGACGCTGTTGATGCCGTTATGGGGTGTGGTGTTGTATTTTGTTGGCGGAATGGTTTATCCCAAGATAAGGAGCTAGTCGATGGGGAATTATCGGCGTTATCGGCGACGGCCACAATTTTTGGTGTGGGGATTTGTTGGCGTACTCGTCCTGTTGGCAATCACATTTGGCCATAGCGGCGCGATGTTTTTGTTCGATCCTTCTGGGCTGTTGTGGTTGGATGATGGTATCTGGACGTTATTGTTGGCGGGATTAACGGCGCTGTTGTTATTGCTGTGGATCTGTGCCGCGTTCAGCTTAATGGCATTGGTCGTCGTGATATGTAGTGGTGCCGCGATGGTGATGTTGCTCAGTGGTTTCTCATTATTGTGGCCGTTGTTGTTATTGGTGTTGGCCGCATGGGGCGTAGGTAAGACGTTACAGGCCGATAATCAGCGTTGAGTTAGCCGCTTTTATGAGAGCAGCCACCTCAACGCTGATTATCTGCGGTTGTTTGCTTGACACCTAGCGCTGCAGAAATTTTATAAAGGTTTCCCTGGCTTGCGGGCTTTGCAGGCGTTCGCCAAAGTATGTCAGTTCTAGCTGCATCTGTTGCTGCAGTGCCTCTTTACCTACGCGCATCAAGGCCTTGGTTTGCTGCACCGCACTGGGCGATTTGGCTGCAATAGCAGCCGCTTTGCTTAACGCAAATTCGTATAATTGGTTTGCGCTGACTACCTGATTAACTAGTCCAAACTGATTTGCTTGGTTAGCATCAAAGTTTTCACTGAGCAGTAGTAGTTCCGCTGCCTTCTGATAACCCACCAGCCGTGGTAATAACAGACTGGCACCGGCTTCTGGTACCAGCGCCAAGTCGACAAATGGCATTTTAAAGCGGGCTGTCTCATCGGCATAAACTAGGTCGCAGTGTAATAGCAAGGTGGTGCCAATGCCCACTGCTGCACCACTGACCGCCGCTAACAGCGGTTTTTTCAGTTCGGTCAGACAATGTAGAAAGCGTACAGCGGGATGCTCTGGCCCCAAATCGGGGTGTTGCAAGAATTCGGCAACATCGTTGCCAGAAGTGAAGCAATCACTGCTACCGCACAGCATGAAGGCACGGATGTCGTTGTCGGTGTCCCCTTGGATCAGGTATTCTGTGAGCTGTCGGTACATACCGAGGTCGATCGCATTACGTTTTTCCGGGCGGTTGAATTTGAGTACCCGTACTCCCTGAGTGTCGTGAACCTGTATGGTGGTCATGATATCTGCCCTGATAGTTACGTTGCCTGATTGGCAGTGTAAGGCAAGGAATGCCATATTCAAACAGTTGTTTGAGTTTTCTTGAGCGGTAATGGTCGGCAATGCACTTTTGAGTGTTGATAAATGCTGAATCCCGCAATAGCCGCATATCACATAGAGGAGAATGCACAGGATGCAAGCAAAGTGGAAATATGCTGCCGGAACTGCCGTGTTGTTAGCAGTGGTCATGTATGTAATAAGTGTTTGGTGGAGTGTTGAACCGGATGTACTGGAACCGCAGGTACTTAATGATAGCAGTGGTCAACCAGTTATCGGTTATGCCACGACGACATCGCTGATTGACACCATCGATACCTTGCTGGATAAGCCAGGCGGCTGGTTGTCAAATGACGTCATGCCACCCTCAGTGATGATGGACAATATGCCAGCCTTTGAATTTGGTGCGCTGGAGCAAATCCGCGATTTGGCTTTGGTGATGCGTAAAGAATTTAGCCGCTCTCAATCGCAGTCCACTGCCGATAAAGATCTGCTTGAAGCGCATTCCAAACTCAATATCGATCACACCAGCTGGTTAGTGCCCAGTGCTGAAGGTGAATACCGCGATGCTGTGAAACTACTGAAACTCTACCGTGCCCGTATGGCCGACCCCCAGAATAAGGACGCGCAGTTTTATGCCCGCGCCGACAATCTTAATGAGTGGTTGAAAGAGGTACAGAAGCGTTTGGGTAGTTTGTCACAACAGTTGTCTGCCAGTGTTGGCCAGGAACGGTTGAATACCGATCTTGCCGGTGACAGTGCGGCGCGGCAGTCAACACCAGCGCAATCGCAAATGCAGGTGAAAACCGGTTGGTGGCAGATTGATGACGTATTTTACGAAGCGCGCGGCTCCACTTGGGCCTTACTCAATTTTATGAAGGCGGTCGAAGTTGACTTTGCCGATGTCTTGAAAAAGAAAAATGCCGAAGTCAGCCTACGGCAGATTATTCGCGAACTGGAGTCCACTCAACAAACCGTGTGGAGTCCGATTATTCTCAATGGCTCAGGTTTTGGATTTGTGGCCAATCATTCTCTCGTGATGGCCAATTATGTATCTCGCGCCAATGCGGCGGTGATTGATTTAACCAATTTACTTTCACAGGGTTAAGTGATGAAAAAAACATTGATGGCGGTAGCCTTACTGGCTGCCATGACTGCGGGTTCCGTACAAGCGGCAACTGTACTCGGGTTTAAAGTCGGGGGGGATTACTGGAACGCAGATGCCAGTGGTACGTTTGCTGAAAAAGGGCAGCCTCAACAGGAGTTTGGCTATGACTCTTCATCTCGCTACAGTTTATGGTTTGCTATCGAACACCCGATCCCATTTTTGCCTAATTTGAAGATCCGTGAAAACCATCTAGATGAGGATGGCACATTGGCGGATGCCGACATGTCATTTTCCGGGATCAGTTATACCGGAGAAACCTACGCCAATATCGATTTGAGTAACACGGATTTTATTGGCTATTACGAACTGTTGGATAACGATATTCTGTCGTTGGACGTGGGGGCTGGCTACAAAAAATTTGATGGTTCGTTCCGTGTTTACCAAGGTAGCAAGTCGGCTACACTGGAGTTAAGTAAAGGCGTGTTTATGGGATATGCCAATGCTGAACTTGGGTTGCCGGGAACAGGACTGTTTGCCTATGCCGATATTCTCACCGGCATTGATGAGTCTAGTGTTTATGATTATCAGATAGGTGTCGGTTGGCAGTTTGATGGTATTGCGCTGGATACTCGAGTCCATGCTGGCTATCGTACCTTCAACTTTGATGTCGATGATATTGACGACATTAGCGCCGACATGAAATTTGATGGCATCTTTGCAGGTGTTGAAGTGGTTTTTTAAGCCCACTTAACATAAAAAAACCGCCGAAAGGCGGTTTTTTTATGCATATCATCATCACTTATGGCTGAGGCTGCGTTTCGGCTGTCAAACCACTGTTAATTCCGGCGATATCGTTTTCGTTCAATGTTCCTGCGGCCTGTTTCAGTGCCATGACTGAATTAATGTAGCTGTAACGGGCGCTAGCAAGCTGACGCTTGGCATCATAGAGCGTTCTGGTACTATTCAGTACGTCTACGATAGTACGGGTGCCGACTTCAAAACCTGCCTGAGTAGCTTTAAGTGCACTTTCAGAAGAGATCACAGACTGCTCATAGGCTTTAATGGAACTGATGGCCGCCGCAACGTCATTGAAGTCACTACGTACGCTCTTAATCACCTGACGATGAGTCTGTTCCAATGCCTGACTGGCTTCAACATAAGCAAATTGTGCTTGTTTGACCTGAGATGTTACTTTGAAACCTTCAAAAATTGGAATGCTTAGATTCAAACCAACACTGCTCTGATCGTAGTCAGGTTCACTGGTTCCATTGGTGTTTTGATCCAGCCCTTTGGTGTAACCGGCATTCAAACTCACCGATGGCATATGGCCCGCTTTACGCAGGGAGATAGTTTCCTGGGCAATATCCTTGGCAATTCTATCAGTCAGCAAAGACAGTGAACTATCTTCAGCAATTTTCTGCCATTCTTCGGTTTTACTTGGCATAGGCATAGAAGCTGAGAAACGGTTGGTATCCAGTACTTTCAGATCTGAGTGATCCAAACCGGTAATCTCACGTAACGCTTCGTAGCTATTTGTCAGCTGATTTTTGGCTGAAATCACCGATGCAGTGGACAAATCATATTGCGCTTGTGCTTCATGGACGTCAGTAATCGCAGTCAAACCAACGGCAAAACGCTGTTTGGTCTGTTCCAACTGCCGCTCAATCGCGCGCTGTTCAGCAATCTGATAAGCATAAGTATCGTTAGCCAGCAACACGTTGAAATAGGCTGTTGTCACCCTAGTGATAAGATTCTGCAACGAGGTAGCATAAATCGCATCAGCTTGGGAGGCCGCTTTCTCAGCCAGACTCAGCCCGACCCACGCAGAGTGATCATAGATCACTTGGTTTAGCGATACGGTGCCAGTCAGCCCCCGAGTATCGTTACCCGGATCCAGCCAAGCTTTATTGTAACCTACAGCAGCACTGATGCTTGGTAGCAACGGTGCACGATTTTCTTCAATGGCTTCATATAGCTGGTCGCGTTGTGCTTTAGCCTGCAGAACCACTGGGTCATTCGTGAGTGCTTGCTGGTATATCTGAAGCAAATCATCGGCGTGCGCTGAAGATGCAGAAACTGCGAGCGTTAACGCCGCGCATAAAGTGCGGATCTTGAATTTCATTAGCTGTCCTTATAGACAAACACCCTGTACAGGTGGTTTAACTTCGTTAGACTGTTAATGCCTTAAAAAGGCGGTTTGCGCTTCCCGACGCTTCCCGATACAGCAAAACTTGTTGGCAGAATACTAAAAACCATCTGATTTCCAGTCAACTCCGAAGTGTAACAGATTTTATGAATAAATGATGCCGCGCAATTGTGACGAAATATCTGTTGCGGTGTGGACAAGTTATCGCAGAAACGGAGCAATAATGAAACCTGAAAAATTCTCCAAAACTGATATTGAGATTTTAGCGAAAAGAACACTTTATTCCGGCTTCTTTTCTATGGAAGAATACCGCTTCCGTCACCGTTTGTTTGCTGGCGGTTGGAGCCAAGAGGTGCGCCGCGAAGTATTTGAGCGCGGTCATGCTGTGGTTGTATTGCCGTACGACCCCTTGACTGATCAGGTGGTATTGATTGAGCAACTACGATTTCCAGCCTTAATGACCAGTGATTCTCCTTGGTTGCTGGAATTAGTCGCCGGTATGATAGATAGCGACGAAACCCCGGAACAGGTTGCCTATCGTGAACTACAGGAAGAAAGCGGCCTGCAAGCGCGAAGTATGCAATTCATCAGTAGTTTTCTTTCTAGTCCGGGTGGTAGTACTGAGCGGTTTTATTTCTATTGGGCGGCCGTTGATGCCAGTCAAGCGAGTGGGATTCATGGCTTGGCAGAAGAGCACGAAGATATTCGCGTGGTAGTGTTGCCGCGGCAACAGGCTTATGCCATGACCACGGATGGTCGTATCGACAATGCGTCGACTGTCCTTGGGTTGCAGTGGTTGCAACTAAATTATCAACAACTGATGAATGCGGATGCAGAAAACAAAAGATAAATATCAACCGGATGTCAGCCGTTTTCTGGCGCTGTGTGGGCGAAATTACGCCCATATTGCCCGCTGGTTACCCGAAGATTGTCACACCGGTGCGCAGTGGCTGGTGGAGGGCGAGTTTGGCTGTTTGCAGGTCAGCTTGCTGGAGAGTACGCCGTATACGCAGGTGGTGAGTATCTCGCGACCTATGGGCATGGGGGCGGCACACTTGGTGCCAGTGCCACAGGTAACGGTGAGAGTCTATCACGATGCTAAATTAGCAGAAGTGTTAAGCAGCCAGCAGATTTCCCAGTTGCGACCGGTGTACGATTACCCGAACCTGCGTATGTATCATCGGAATGAGAAATATCAGGTTAACGCCTTTCTGGAGGAGTTGTTGAAAATCGACTGTCGTGCGCGCCTTGTTTGTCAGTCATAGTATTAGGTAATCAATGTGCTGAAAGAGGCTATCACTTATCGTATTCCAAAGGATCATAGCGTACGCATAGTGCAGATTACCGATCCTCATCTATTTGCCGATCCGGAAGGGCATTTGTTGGGGGTCAATACTGCCAATAGTTTTGCAGCCGTTATCAACACCATCAAGGCGCTCAATTATCCTGCCGATCTGTTGCTGGCAACCGGTGATCTCAGCCAGGATTTCTCTGGTGAATCCTACCAAAGTTTTGTGAAAGCTATCGGACCGCTTAATCTTCCATGTCACTATCTGCCGGGTAATCATGATGATCCGCGCATAATGCATCTGCATATGCAAGGAAAGCAAATCTATGGTCAACGACGAGTCTTGGCCGGGAACTGGCAGATTGTCATGCTGGACTCTACCGTGCGGGGAAAGCCGGGCGGCCATTTGGCCGAGGAAGAGTTTGCGATTATTCGCAGTGCCATTGAGGCTGCCCCTGAATTACATGTTTTGTTAGTAATGCATCACAACCCGATTAAAGTGAACTGTGCTTGGCTCGATCAACACTGGATGGATAACGGTGATGAGTTTTTGCAGCAAATGGCCAAGTTACCGCAGGTGAAGGGTATGTTGTGGGGACATGTACATCAGCAGCTCGATAGCCATTATCAAGGCGAACAGCAGTCAATTGCGCTGATGGCGACACCATCCACTTGCATTCAGTTCAAACCTCAGTCGCCCTATTTTGCCCTGGACGTGCTACAACCTGGCTATCGATTGCTGGAGTTGCGAGCGGATGGTAGCATGCTGACCAATGTACACCGAATCCCCGGGGAGCGTTTTGCCCCAGATATTCAGGCGAGTGGCTACTGATCTGTTCCCCAGCGTGGCTGCCAGTGTGAGGAACTATGCTGCTCTATATTCACGGTTTTAACAGTTCACCAGATTCCGATAAAGCGAGAATAACCCGAGCTTACATGCAGCAACAGTTTTCCCAACTGCGCATGGTGGCACCGCAGTTGCCTGCGGCGCCCAAGCCCGCGATGGCGTTACTACAAGCCATTACCGAACAGGCACTGGCTGAGGGTGAGAAACTGTGTTTTATCGGTTCGTCACTCGGGGGTTATTTTGCCAGTTGGCTGGTACAGGAGTACGGCGGTAAGGCCGTGCTGATAAACCCGGCGGTAAAGCCCTACGAACTATTTGCGGCGTACCTCGGGCCGCAGTTCAACCCTTATACCGGCGAACACTATCAACTGTTACCGGAACATCAGCAGCAGTTACAGCAATATGATACGCCCGTCATTCTCAATCCTGAGCGTTTTTTGGTACTGTTACAGACCGCCGATGAGGTGTTGGATTATCGTCAGGCATTGGCTAAATATCATTGTTGTGAGATGCTGCTTGAGGCTGGCGGCAATCACAGCTTTGTGGGCTATGGCGATAAGCTGGATACGGTGAGCCGATTTTTGTGCTTACCTTGACAATCAGATCTGTGCGGCCCACGATGGCCGGAAAAATAAAAAGTACGCGCTATGACAAATCAATATACCTCTGATGCCATTGAAGTTCTGAACGGGCTGGATCCGGTCAAACGTCGTCCTGGCATGTACACGGACACCACGCGGCCCAACCATCTGGGGCAGGAAGTGATCGACAATAGTGTCGATGAAGCGTTGGCGGGATTTGCCAGTAAAATAGATGTGATTTTGCATCAAGACAACTCACTGGAAGTCATTGATGACGGCCGTGGTATGCCGGTGGATATTCACCCGGAAGAGGGCATCCCTGGGGTTGAGCTGATCCTCACCAAACTGCATGCTGGTGGTAAGTTCTCCAATAAAAACTATCAATTTTCTGGTGGGCTGCATGGTGTAGGCATCTCGGTCGTTAACGCGCTATCAAAGCGGGTTGAAGTAACGGTGCGGCGTGACGGTCAGGTTTATGACATGGCTTTTGAACATGGAGATCGCGTCGAAGAACTGCGTGTTAGTGGTAGTTGCGGCCGACGCAACACCGGTACCCGGGTGCAGTTCTGGGCCGAAGAGCGCTACTTTGATTCGATCAACTTTTCCATCAGCAAGCTGACGCATTTGCTGCGTGCTAAAGCGGTGTTGTGTCCCGGTCTGCGTATCCGATTTGTCAATAAACAAACCAGCGAAGAGCAGGAATGGTTCTACGAAGCGGGTTTGACCGATTACCTTAAAGATTCTATTAAAGATGCACTGACGTTGCCGGAAGAGCCGTTTGTGGGCAGCATTAGTACCAAGATTGAGGCCGCAGATTGGGCGATTACTTGGTTGCCTGAAGGTGGCGACTGCCTTAACGAAAGTTATGTCAATTTGATCCCCACTCCGTTGGGAGGAACTCATGTTAACGGGTTTCGGCAAGGCTTATTGGAGTCCATGCGCGAATTCTGTGAGTTTCGTAATCTTATTCCACGTGGCGTGAAACTGAGTCCAGAGGATATCTGGGATAAAGCTTCGTTTGTGCTGTCGGTAAAAATGCAGGACCCCCAGTTTGCCGGGCAGACGAAAGAGAAACTGTCCAGTCGTCAATGTGCCGCGTTTGTTGCCGGTATCATCCGTGATGCGTTTAGTTTGTGGCTTAACAGCCACACGGACCAAGCCGAGTTGCTGGCTGAAATGTGCATTAGCAACGCGCAGAAACGTCTTAAATCCGCCAAGAAAATTGCGCGTAAGAAAGTAACCGCCGGACCAGCGTTACCAGGGAAGCTGACTGATTGCACCAGTCAGGACAATCACCGCACGGAACTGTTCTTGGTGGAAGGTGACTCAGCTGGCGGCAGTGCCAAGCAGGCACGTGACAAAGAGTTTCAGGCTATCATGCCGCTGCGCGGTAAAATTCTTAATACCTGGGAAGTTGATGGTTCACAGGTGTTGGGCTCGCAAGAAGTTCACGACATTTCCGTGGCGATTGGCTGTGATCCCGACAGCAATGATATTTCCGAATTACGCTATGGCAAAATCTGTGTGCTGGCGGATGCCGATTCAGACGGCTTGCATATCGCGACGTTGTTGTGCGCATTATTCCTGAAACATTTTAAAATCTTGGTTGAACAGGGCCATATCTACATAGCAATGCCACCACTTTTCCGTATTGATATAGGTAAAGAGGTGTATTACGCACTGGATGAAGAAGAAAAACAAAGCATCCTCAGCCGTTTAGCGGCAGATAACAAAAAGGGCAAAGTGCAGGTGACCCGATTTAAAGGGCTGGGGGAGATGAATCCGCTGCAGCTTAGGGAAACCACCATGGATCCCAATACCCGTCGCTTGGTACAGCTAACCATTGATAATGCGGAGGAAACCGACGCAATGATGGATATGCTGCTGTCGAAGAAGCGGGCTGGTGATCGCAAATCTTGGCTGGAAACCAAAGGAGATCTGGCCGAGTTTTGATTGCACAAATGCCTGAAACCAAGAGCAAAGGCAAGATTATGATGAATTTCTGTAACAGAATCGGCAGGAAGGCCGGTGCAGGTTTGTTACTGCTGGGAACAGCCTTAGGATACGGCACCGCTAATGCGGCGCAGTCGATAATGATCACAGTAACCAAAGGATTTGGCGTTTCTCTTTATGCCACAGAGTTAGGTGATGCCAAGCAGATTGCTGTGGGGGATCAGGGAACACTGTTTGTGGGTTCTCGTAAGAGTGGCACTATTACCGCATTGGTCGACAGTAATAACGATGGTCGAGTAGATCGGCGGTATCTGGTGGCCAAAGATCTGAGTTATCCAGAAGCACTGGCGTTTCATAACGGTGATCTCTATGCCGCTCTGGATGATCGTATTGTGGTGTTTAACAATATTGAACAAAGGCTTAAGCGGCCAAGTCGACCAAAGGAGATCTATGACCGGTTGCCTGGCAAAGGGAATAAAAGTACCCGCGGTATTAAATTCGGGCCGGATGGACGGCTGTATATTTCAATTAGCGCACCTTGCAATGTGTGTGAGCCCGTCGCGCCGTTTGGTAGCATCATCGCCCTAGATGTGGGTAGCGGTGAATCGCAGCAGATTGCTACCGGTATCCGTCAGGTCGTCGGTTTTGATTGGAATCCGGTGAACAACAAACTATGGTTTGCCGACAGCAGTCGCGACTGGATGGGCGACAATATTCCGCCAGATGAAATTAATCGAGTTGATGCCTCAGGTGAGCATTTCGGCTTTCCCTACATGCATGGTAAATCCATTAAGGAACCCGCGTATGACAAGCCGAAAAACCTCATTATCGAACCTCCGGTGTTTGAGCTTCCTGCCCATGTCGCTCCCACGGGGTTGCTGTTTTATGACGGCAGTCAGTTCCCTGCGGAATATCAGCACCAGATGCTGGTGGCGGAAAATGGTTCCTGGAACCGCTCCAGTAAAGTGGGCTACCAGGTTGTGCTGCTAAAAATGGAGGGCGATAAAGTCGTCAGCCGTTCTACCTTGGTAAGTTTCCTTGATGGTGAGTTCCCCGTGGCGCGGCCTTATTCTCTGGCATTGGCTCCCGATGGCTCGGTGTATATTTCTGACGATCTGAAAGGCAACATCTACCGGCTTTTTTATAAAGGCAACAGTGCAGATGAAGCTGATGAATAACAATCATAACTACGGTACAGGAAAACGATCATGAGTGATCCATTGGCCCTGAGTATGGATGGCGTGGAACAGATCCCAATGCGGCGTTTCACGGAAGATGCCTATCTCAATTACTCAATGTACGTCATTATGGACCGCGCACTGCCTCACATAGGTGATGGCCTGAAACCGGTGCAGCGGCGCATCATCTATGCGATGAGCGAATTGGGGCTGGCAGCGACCGCCAAATATAAGAAGTCAGCTCGTACCGTGGGCGATGTGCTGGGTAAATATCACCCCCATGGGGATGGTGCCTGCTATGAAGCGATGGTGTTAATGGCTCAGCCCTTTACTTACCGCTACCCGCTGGTGGACGGTCAGGGAAACTGGGGCGCCCCGGATGACCCAAAATCCTTCGCTGCTATGCGTTACACTGAAGCGCGTCTGTCGCGCTTTTCGGAAGTACTGCTCAGTGAACTGGGGCAGGGCACTGTAGATTGGGGCAGCAACTTTGATGGGACTCTTAAAGAGCCGTTAGTGTTACCGGCGCGACTGCCACATATTCTGCTGAATGGTATTACCGGTATTGCGGTGGGGATGGCCACCGATATTCCGCCCCATAATGCTCGCGAACTGGCGTTGGCATGTATTGAATTGCTGGACAACCCCACTGCGGATCTGCCGCGTTTGATGGAGTTCGTTCCCGGCCCCGATTACCCAACTGAAGCGGAAATTATCACGCCGCCGGAAGAGATTGCCAAAATCTACGAATCCGGCCGTGGCAGCATCAAAGCGCGTGCTGTATATACCGTGGAAGATGGTGAAATCGTGGTAACTGCGTTGCCACATCAATCCAGTTCTAGCAAAGTGCTGGAACAGATTGCCGCGCAAATGCAAGCCAAGAAACTGCCAATGGTGACCGATCTGCGTGATGAATCGGATCATGAAAACCCAGTGCGACTGGTCATTGTGCCGCGTTCTAACCGGGTGGACTGCGCGCAATTGATGGCACATCTATTTGCCACTACCGATCTGGAAAAAGGCTATCGCATCAACATCAATGTATTGGGATTGGATGGTCGGCCACAGGTGAAAGGCCTGAAGCAACTGCTCAGCGAATGGCTCACTTTCCGCACCACCACGGTACGTCGGCGTCTGGAGTTCCGCTTGGATAAAGTATTGTCCAGACTACACATCCTCGAAGCCTTGATGATTGCTTTCCTCAATATTGACGAAGTTATTGAAATTATTCGTTTTCATGAGGAGCCTAAAGCAGAACTGATGCGCCGTTTCAATCTCAGTGACAAACAGGCTGAAGCCATTCTGGAACTGAAGCTGCGGCATTTGGCCAAGCTCGAAGAGATGAAAATTCGCGCTGAGCAGGATGAATTGGAAAAAGAACGGGAACAATTGCAACTGTTGCTGAGTTCCGAACGTCGCCTTAAGACCTTGATTAAGAAAGAGCTGCAGGCAGACGCAGAAACTTACGGTGACGCTCGTCGTTCACCATTGGTGGTGCGCGCGGAATCCAAGGCGTTGTCAGAACAGGAGCTGGTCCCGACTGAAGCCGTCACGGTCATTCTTTCGGAGAAAGGCTGGGTCCGTTGTGCCAAAGGCCACGATATTGATGCTGCAGGACTTTCCTATAAAGCGGGGGATAATTTCCTGTGTGCGGCCACCGGCCGCAGCAATCAGCAAGCAGTATTTATCGACGGTTCAGGACGAGCGTTTGCTACCGAAACACATACGCTGCCTTCCGCCCGTAGTCAGGGCGAGCCTATTACCACTCGCTTTAACTTAGTTCCTGGTGAGACTATGGAGCATGTGTTGCTTGGCGACGATGACAACAAGTTCCTGCTGGCAAGTGATGCTGGCTATGGATTCGTATGTGAATTCAAGGAAATGGTCTCACGCAATAAAGCGGGCAAAGCCTTATTGAGTCTACCGGCCAATGCCAAGGTGTTAACTCCACGGCGCTTGGAAAGCGGGGTGGATTACGCCATTCTAGCGATCACTAATGAAGGGCGGATGTTGTTGTTCGCGGTTGATGCTTTACCGCAACTTGCCAAGGGCAAAGGGAACAAAATCATCGGCATTCCATCAGAGCGTGCGAAACTGCGAGAAGAGCTGTTGATGCACCTGTATCTGGTGCCGAAGGGCGCCAGTGTTACGTTGTGGGCCGGTAAACGTAAGTTAACCCTGAAAAGCAGTGACTTGGAATATTACCGCGGTGAACGTGGGCGCCGTGGTGCGAAATTGCCAAGAGGCTTGCAGCGGGTAGACAGTGTTGAGATCAATCAGGACGCGCCAGTGGCAGATACCAGTAGCGATGTCCCGTTAGATAATGACTGAAGCAT
The DNA here is from genome assembly GCF_017368415.1 of Shewanella sp. 4t3-1-2LB. Taxonomy (NCBI): domain Bacteria; kingdom Pseudomonadati; phylum Pseudomonadota; class Gammaproteobacteria; order Alteromonadales; family Shewanellaceae; genus Shewanella; species Shewanella sp. 4t3-1-2LB. The sequence goes on along the minus strand of NZ_JAFNJD010000016.1, from coordinate 29,138 downwards.
AATGAAAAAGCCGCATTCTCTGCGGCTTTTTCATTACTAAGAATTGACGTCAAGCGACTTCGTAGTAGTTAGGTTCTAGCTCCAGTTGCTGCTGGATGATCTGCATTGCCATACGGCTACACTTACCGCACTGATCACCAACACCTAAACGCTGGCGAACTTCTTTAAGACTGGTATCTCCCTGGCTGACAGCCTGTCTTATCTGAGTATCCGTAATGGCGTGGCACAGACAAACATACATAACTGCTAGACTCCAGAACACTTGAAATGGGAATTGTTATTATTATAAATAAAAATAGTTCTCAATAACAATAGTGTTTGATGGTTTTTCTGCAGGGATCACATGTTGTTTTTTGATCAATATAAAATTCAAAAGGTTACATTTCTTTGGGGGCGTCTAACCTAATAACTAGGCGCGATATTCGCTAGCGTCAGTAACCTCGGCTGAAATCCACTAGATACTTCAGCGAATGGTGTTGTCGCCAGCGCTGGTAGTTATCAGCAAAAATCTCTACCACTTGTGTTGGAAAACTCGGTGCTGATATGTGTGGTGTGATGAATGCATTAGTCTGCTGCCATAAGCGATGGTTGGCAGGCAAGGGCTCTTGTGGAAACACATCCAGGATGGCGGTGATATCGGGCCGGCTGAGCAACAATTCACTCAGTGCTTCTAAGTCAATAGCGTTGCCTCTACCAACGTTGAACAGTAACGCTCCTTGTTTCAGACAGTTAAGACGTTCTCTATTGAGTATCTCTGTTGTTGCAGCTGATGCTGGCAAGGTATTGACGACCACATCGGCTGCCGCCAACGCTAGCGTTAGCTGGCTTTCAATAATGATTTGCGCAAACGGCATTATTGATTTTCCGCTGCGATTAAGCCCGATGGTCTTCATGCCAAAATGTTGCGCGGTAGTGGCAATATGACAACCGATAGAACCTGTACCTAACAACAACATCTGTTTTCCCTGTAAGCTGTTGTATTCGCCGGGATACCACAACGCTTGTTGCTGCTGTTGTCGATACCGCTGCTGTTGACGACAGTGTGCTAACAGATAACCAAAAACGTATTCACTCATCAACGGACCAAAAATCCCCTTGATATTGGTAAGTTGATAATCTTGACGACTCTTGGGCGTCAGCAATTTGTCCACCCCAGCAAAAGTCGATTGCAACCACTGCAGTTTAGCGGCGAGAGGTAATAACGGGGCTGCCAGCGCAGGTTCGGCTAACCAGATATCAGCTTCGCGAATAGCCGTAGGGGAATCATCCAGTAATGTCAGTTCTGGTAATGCCAGTTGTTGCAGTAGTGTCTGGTAGTGTTGATTTTCACGGGTAAGCAGCAGCAACTTGTGAACCATTTCAGATACCTATATGCTGGCAGTCATCTATGGCCAGCGCTTGTTATAAAATGCATTATCTTGTTGAATATTTAACCAAATTTGGCGCTATGCTGCATCCTTGGCTGAGTGAAATTGCTACCGCTATGGTTGCATGCATCGTGCTGGTGTTTGGTGCTGATGTAAACCGTTGGTTGCGGCGCCAGTTGGGCGCCCGCAACTTTGTTGTGCGCACGCTGATTTTCATTGTGTTGAACGCATTTGGCTACGGCATGTTAATCGTGGTTGCTAGCCCTTGGCTTGCCGGACAGTTGGCACATATGCCTGCCATGTGGATGTTAATATTGGTTGTCGCTACCTTCATTGTTGTGGGTAGCTGGGCGCAGCGCAATAACCAGAGCTGAACTTATTCGAACCAATCCCAGTAACGCTGGGAAATGGGTTCAGCCAGAACTTGCCGTGCTTTATCTGGCAAATTACTGAAAATGCCGTCAACGCCGAGTTGCTGGAGTGCACGAATATCGTCAGCATCATCAACGGTATAGACATTTACCTTCAGACCACGGCGATGGGCGTCGGCAACCAACTGATGGCTGATAAAGTTAATATCCACGTGTAGCGCTGTAGCATTTAGCGCACTGGCGCAGGCCGCCAGATCTTCAGGAATACTGGCCAGCAATGGTGCAACATGTGCCTCTGGATACTGTAACTTTACCTGGCGTAGGTAAGGGTGGTTGAAGGAGGAAATCAATAACTGTTCTGGACGGTACCCGAGCGCGTAAAGATACTCTGGATATTGCACTAGAAATGGCGCCACGCAGCCGATCCCTTTCAATTCGATATTGACCAGTAAGCGGCCATTCAACGTTTGTAGCACTTGTTTAAGTGTCGGGATCGGTTCACCACCCACCCGTAATTCGGCGATCTCTTGCAGTGTTTTATGGTGGATGAGGCCACTGCCAGTACTTTTGTGAGCCAACTGCCGGTCATGAAACACCAACAACTCACCTTCCACATTATGTACATCCAGCTCGACGGCATCGGCACCCAGTTCCAATGCCAACATCATCGCTTTTAGTGTATTTTCCGGCGCGTAGCCACTGGCACCTCGATGCGCAAAAACCAACATAATCAGCCTCTCACAACCACATCAGCCTTTCATTGCGATGGCGGTAACCGGCATTGCAGACATCCACTCAGATCTCAGTACTGTCAGCTATCTTAGCCAAAGCGGCGCCCATACGGGTAACTGCTTTAGCTTCAACGCCCTCGGCAAATTCCGCCAGTACATCTTTAGCAAACAACAATACTACTGTGCTACCGAGCTTAAAACGTCCCATCTCTTCACCTTTGCGCAGTGTGATGGCGTCGTCTCCTTGGGTATCATAATCCCAAGTGAATACCTTATTTCCGGTTGGTGGCGTTACTGTCCCCGCCCAGACGGTTTCAATACTGGCAACAATCGTTGCGCCTACCAATACCATCGCCATCGGGCCGATGTTGGTTTCAAAAATTGCCACTACCCGTTCATTACGGGCAAATAGTCCTGGTACATGGCGGGCGGTCAACGGATTGACTGAAAATAGTTCCCCAGGAACATAGATCATTTTCGACAGCACGCCATCAATCGGCATATGAATGCGATGATAATCCTTAGGAGCGAGGTAGATAGTGGCGAAGTCACCGCCGTCAAAACGTGCGGCAACCGCTTCTTTACCCCCCAGCAAGGCTAACGCACTGTAATCGTGGCCCTTGGCCTGAATAATCCTGCCATCTACAATGGCACCGCATTGGCTGACGGTGCCATCGACTGGATGGGCCAGATACTGAGGGTCATCACACAGTGGACGAACTCCCGCTTTTAACGCTCGGGTGAAGAAAGCATTGAAACTACGGTAATCTTCGGCGTCAGAAATCTGCGCTTCGGCCATATCGATGCCGTAATGTTTGATAAACCAGCGAATAGCGCTAGTTGTCAACGCGCCAGCTTCCGCAGCGGCCAATTTGCCAACCGCTCTTGAAAGCAGATGTTTGGGCAACAGGTATTGCAGTGCAATCTTCAGTTTGTCCAAGGTATAGTTCCTTCTTTACGAGGTTTAAAAATCATCCACACCAGCGCGGAACTGACGTGCATGACGTTGTTCATCGAGACTGGCAATAATGCGGTGGTAGTTGTTAAAGCGATCCTGGGCAATTTTGCCTTGCTCAACGGCTTCTCGCAATCGGCAGCCGGGGTCGTCCAGATGTTTGCAATCACGGAATTTGCAGCCGCCCAGATAATCACGAAATTCTACAAAGCACCAGCTAACACGCTCGGCGCTGAGATGCCACAGGGCGAATTCTCGTACACCGGGAGAATCAATCAGGTCGCCTCCCGATGGCAGATGCAATAATTTTGACGTCGTCGTGGTATGTTGACCCAGTCCAGAGTTGTCTGATACATCACCAATAAGTAGTTTGGCATTGGGTAACACGGCATTGATCAGCGACGATTTCCCTACCCCTGACTGACCGGTAAAGATGCTGACCTTGTCATCTAACAAGGCTTTTAACTCTTCAATGCCAGCGCCGGTGCGGCCACTGGCTTCATACACCTGGTAACCAATAGCGCGATACTGCTCTAACGCTTTATCAATTGCGGGAGCCTGTTCTTCTGTCAGTAAGTCAATTTTGTTGAGCACTATCACCGGGGGAATACCACAGTCTTCAGCGGCCGCTAGGTAACGGTCAATGATCTGGCTGGAAAATGCTGGGACCACGGACGAAACAATCAGGATCTGATCAATATTGGCCGCCACCACTTTCACACCGTCATAAAGGTCAGGGCGGGTAAGGCTGGAGTGGCGCTCATGCACGGCTTCCACGATCCCTGGAATTGTGTGATTAGCATCAATCGCTTGGCGAAAAACCACCTTGTCACCACACACCAAACTGCCTATGGTACGGCGCAGATTACAGCGTACTAGCTCACCGGAGTCTGTTTCCACATCAGCATGTTGGCCAAAGCGCGATATCACTGTGCCTTCTTGTTCTGGCCCCAGCAGATTATCCTGTAATTCAGTGGCTGTAGTCTCAGTGCTACTACCGCGTTGCAAGCGTTTTTCATGGTTTGCTTTCATGCGGCGCAACTGGCCATGGGTCAGCTTCTTTTTGCTCACGGATACCTTGGTTTGTTGACTGGCTTAAAAAAGCAGTATGATACACGGTCTTGAATAAAAAAGCCTGAATATGGCAGCAGAGAGAAGGGCGCACTATGGCAGCCAATGCAGAAAACCTGATTTGGATAGACCTGGAAATGACCGGACTAGAGCCGGAAACTGACCGCATCATTGAAATTGCCACATTGGTGACAGACAAACAGCTCAATATTGTTGGCGAGGGCCCAGTCATTGCCATCCACCAGAGTGATGCAGTATTGGCGGCCATGGATGACTGGAATCAGCAACATCATGGCGAATCTGGCTTGATCGCCCGTGTGCAGACCAGCCAGCACAGTGAACAAGATGCCATCCGCGAAACCATTACCTTTTTGCAACAGCATGTACCACAAGGTGTGTCACCCATGTGTGGCAACAGCATCGGTCAGGATCGGCGTTTTTTGAACAAATATATGCCAGAGCTGGAAAACTATTTCCACTATCGCAATATTGATGTCAGTACCATCAAAGAGCTGGTGCGGCGCTGGCAGCCAGAAATTATGAAAGATTTCAAAAAGCAAAATACCCACCAAGCCTTACAGGATATTCAGGAATCTATTGCGGAACTGAAATTTTACCGGGAGCGGGTATTTAAAATTTGAGCGTTTGACAGATAATTGTCATCAGGGGGGTTGCAGGGGGTAGAAATTTGCCTATAATGCGGCCTCACCTTCCTGCTGGTTCTCAACACTGGTAGGAATGCGGTGCGACATTAGCTCAGTTGGTAGAGCGATACCTTGCCAAGGTATAGGTCACCGGTTCGAACCCGGTATGTCGCTCCAACTCCCGAATAGTGTTACTGTTTTTGACATTAGATGCGACATTAGCTCAGTTGGTAGAGCGATACCTTGCCAAGGTATAGGTCACCGGTTCGAACCCGGTATGTCGCTCCAAGTTCGGGTGTTTTTCTCTTTGCGACATTAGCTCAGTTGGTAGAGCGATACCTTGCCAAGGTATAGGTCACCGGTTCGAACCCGGTATGTCGCTCCAATCTTCCCTTTCAGCCCTATTTAGCTAGCCATAGCAGCGGCAATCAAAATTGCTTATTTGCTGTATACATTGGCTTTTCTTTTTTAAAGCAGATTATACTGGCGCGGAATAACTGTTGCTGTGTTCAGGATTGACGAGACGGATTTCGTGATCCATCGCAGGTTTGTTGCATGATCACTAATATAAGGTTGGCCGTTACCTGCAAATTATGACGGCAGTCATGTATTCAACAGGCGTTTGCTTTCATAATGAACACAGTTCGAATCAACCTCAGCAAATCGCTACCAAAATGGAGGGTGCCGGATGCGTATCCAACAACTGCGTGAACTTCTGGATTATATCGCTGAATGTCGTCTTGATATGGCCAAGATGTATCACAGATTACATAATCAGGCTGATTCTTCCCGGGCAAAACTGGTGCTGGAATATTTTGAAAAACACCAGAAAGATGTCGCCCAGCATCTGGAAGACTATATCGACGCGGCACCGTCAAAGATCCTTGATGCCTGGTATAAAGACTTTGTGTTTGAAGATTTTAAAAAGCGTTGTCAGGATGTGATGTTACCAGCGAACATGAGTGAAGATGATGTACTTGAATTGCATCTCGAACTCGACAATGCTTTGATTGCATTGCTGGAAAAAACCGCAGCCTCCTCCTCTTCAGCGGAAGTAAAAAGTGCGCTGGAAGACCTCGTGCGGGTGGAAAAAATTCACCAGCATCGCTTGGTTCACAGCACTATCAGAATGGAAGACATTTAAGTTTTAATGCTTACGGTTGATAAATAGCACTTTTATTGCGCCCGGTTTTCACCGGGCTTTTTTATGGCAATAGTATGATCTTCTGATATAGGTCATAAACCGCTGGTGACAGGGTTGTTAGTCTGCCTAGAGTAGGATCAGCAATACGCTGACAGAACTTATATTTCGGCAGTGCAAAAAGTTCCGGAGAACAGCTATGGCACAGGATTTGTCACACTTACCTTCTCGTTTGTATACCGCAGCCGCGGTCAGACAGGCTGAACTTGCCTGGGTTGCGGCTGACGAAGGGTCTCTTTATCAACTGGTGGAGCGAGCTGGTAAAGCGGCATTCGAGCTGCTCAAACAACATCTCAAATTACCTCAGAAAGTCTTGGTCATTGCCGGACAAGGCAATAATGGCGCCGATGCCCTGGTATGTATGCGCCATTTACTGCAGGCCGGGGTTGAGGCGTCGTTGCTGCTGCATCCTGCCCGCATGCCCACCGCCGAATGGCAGCAGGCCTGGAAACAGTTGCAGGCGTTCCAGTTTGCACAGATAACTGCTGATGAATGGCCTGAAGCCGACATTATTGTCGATGGGTTGCTGGGAACCGGTGTGCGTGGCGAATTGCGACCACAGGTGGCGGCATTGATTGAACGTATCAATCACAGCCAAGCCTTGGTTTTCAGTCTGGATTTACCTTCAGGTATTGTGGCAGATACAGGCGCCGCCACCGGTGCTGCCGTCATGGCGGATATCACTCTGATAATGGGGGCGGTCAAACAGGGGCTGCTTACCGGTCGAGCCCGCCATTGTTGCGGTGAGCTGTCATTCGCCGATATTGGTCTGACACCTTATTTGCCCGAATCCAATGTATTACGGGTGGATCGGCATTTCTTGTCTGCCTGTTTTAAGGCGCGACCACGTGATAGTCACAAGGGAAAGTCAGGTAAGGTGACGGTTATCGGCGGTGACCACGGCATGGCAGGTGCTATCCGACTCGCCGGTGAGGCCTGCCTGCGTGCTGGTGCTGGTCTTGTCACCGTCATCAGCCGTCCTGAACATCAGTTGACCATCAACGATGGTCGCCCGGAACTGATGTTTCGCAGTTGTGAGCTGGTGGATATGGAAGTGTATCAGCGACTCGGCTGGGCTGATGTCTTAGTGTTGGGTCCGGGCCTTGGTCGTCAAGACTGGGGTTATAACCTCTTTAAGGCGGCGGGGTTGACGGATAAACGGGCGGTTGTCGACGCTGATGCCCTGAATATGCTCAGTAGTGAACCAGAACAACAAACCCAGTGGGTGTTAACGCCTCACCCCGGAGAAGCCGCCCGATTGCTCGGTTGCGATGGCCAAACTGTCGAGACCGATCGCTTTGCTGCGGTGCGTGCATTGCAACAGAAATATGGCGGTACGGTACTGTTAAAAGGTGCGGGCACACTGATCTGCGATGGTGAAATGCTGTATGTTGCACCGGTTGGTAATCCAGGCCTTGCCAGCGGTGGGTGTGGTGATGTGTTATCTGGTATAATCGGCGCGCTGATGGCGCAAGGGTTAGATAACTGCCGAGCAACAGTTGCTGCAGTCGTAGTGCATGGTGAGGCGGCAGACCTCGCAGCGCGCGACGGTGAACGTGGGATGCTTGCCAGTGATCTGATGCCTTGGATCCGTCGTCTGGTGAATACGGAATAACACGGGCCAGAAGGCCCTGAGCTTGGATCCCTGAGAAAATGACAAGTCTGCAATCATTAATTTTGCATCTTAAGGATGAACAACAAACCGTGGCTTTAGGTCAACGCCTTGCTGGCTTATTGGTACCGCCGTTGGTGATTTATCTTACCGGTGAACTTGGGGCGGGAAAGACCACTTTCAGTCGTGGACTGATCCAGGGACTCGGTCATAAAGGGAACGTGAAAAGCCCAACCTATACGTTGGTAGAACCTTATGAGCTCGAACAGCTGGACGTTTACCATTTTGATCTGTATCGGCTAAGTTCCGCCGAAGAGTTGGAGTACATGGGGATCCGTGATTACTTCAACAACCGCAGCTTGTGCATTGTTGAATGGCCAGAACGCGGTGACGGCTGTTTACCACCAGCGGATATACAGCTGCATATTAAGTATGTTAATACTGAGCGAGAAGTTGTCATCAGCGCCTGCTCGGATTCCGGAAGGATGCTATTAGAAAAATTACAGAACGATGCCTAGAACTAATAACATCTTATTAAAATATATAGTTTTTTTTCTATTTTTTACGGTGGTTTTTCCTGCCGCGGCGGCCAATACACTCAACAGTGTACGGATCTGGGCTGCACCGGATTCGACACGGGTAGTGTTCGACCTTGCGACAAAGCCTCAGTACGACTCTTTTACCCTAAAAAATCCTGAACGCCTGGTGATTGACCTGAGCGATACCCGTGGTGCCAAGTCAGTCCTTGAAAAACTCAGCCATAACAGCAAGCTGGTTAAACGTATACGCTTCAGTTCACCACCGGCAAAGGGCACGTTGCGCTTGGTGGTTGACCTCAACCAACCAGCGAAAGCCAATATGTTTTCATTGCCGCCCACTGGCCCTTATGGTGATCGACTGGTGGTGGACTTTGAACTCGGTGGCACCAGCAGCATCGCCCGCGAAGTGGATAATCGCGCAGCGGACGACCGTGATGTGGTGATTGCTGTTGATGCGGGGCATGGCGGGGACGATCCAGGTTCTATTGGCCCTTCGGGTACTTACGAAAAAATGGTCGCGTTGCAGATTGCCAATCGAGTGGCGGCTAAACTGAACACAGTTCCAGGAATTAAGGCGGTTCGCATCCGCGCCGGAGACTACTTTGTTGAACTCAATCGGCGCTCTGAGTTGGCTCGTGAAGCTAAAGCCGATCTGCTAGTGTCGATTCATGCCGACGCATTTACCTCACCGCAACCCCGAGGCTCATCGGTGTGGGTATTGTCCAATCGTCGCGCCAACAGTGAAATGGGACGATTACTGGAACAAAGTGAAAAGGTGTCCGATCTGCTCGGCGGCGTGGGTGAAATTGTTCAAAACACCGATAATGAACAGTATTTGATGCGGACGTTGATCGACATGTCAATGGATAATTCCCGCTCAACAGGCTATCGGGTTGCCAGCAATATTCTCAACGATCTTGGCAAAGTGACGCGTTTACATAAGAAAAATCCAGAGTATGCCAGCCTAGCGGTGCTGAAGGCACCAGACATCCCCTCTTTGCTGGTGGAAACCGGTTTTATCTCTAATCCGTCAGAAGAAAAACTGCTGAAAAGCCCAACACATCAGGAACAACTGGCCACTGCAATCGCGCAGGGGATCCGCCAGTATTTTGAGAGCTATCCACCGGAAGGCACCTTGTTGGCTAAACGCGGCAACATCAAACATAAGGTTGCCAGCGGTGAGTCATTATCCATTATTGCGCAGCGCTACCAGGTGTCTGTGGCCGCGATTAAAAAGGCCAATAATCTGAAATCAGACGTCGTGCGTATCGGTCAGCAGCTGATCATTCCTAGAGCCTGAGGTTGATATGGCTATTCAGATATTACCGCCGCAACTGGCTAATCAGATTGCTGCCGGTGAAGTGGTAGAACGTCCGGCGTCAGTCGTTAAAGAGCTGGTTGAGAACTGTCTTGATGCGGGCGCGACCCGCATCGATATCGACATTGAAAAAGGTGGAGCCAAGCTGATCCGTATTCAGGATAATGGCAGTGGTATCGAACAAAATGATTTGCCGCTGGCGCTGTCGCGGCACGCCACCTCAAAGCTACATACCTTAGATGATTTGGAAGCGATTCTTAGCTTTGGTTTTCGTGGGGAAGCCTTGGCAAGTATCAGTTCAGTTTCTCGGTTGACGCTGACATCCCGCACCTCTGCACAGTCCGAGGCCTGGATGGCATACGCTGAAGGTTCAGAAATGGCGGTGAAGCTGCAACCTGCGGCACATCCCGTGGGGACGACCATTGAAGTGGCCGATCTGTTTTTCAATACTCCGGCGCGTCGGCGTTTTCTCAAAAGTGATAAGACAGAATTTGCCCATATTGATGAATGGTTGAAACGCATGGCGTTGGTGCGCCCGGATATTCAGCTAACACTCAAGCACAACGGCAAGCAGGTACGGCATTATCGGCCCGCCAATACCGACAACCAGTACTTACAACGCTTAACACAGGTCACTGGCCGCAGTTTTGCTGAGCAAGCCGTAAAAATTGAATGCCAGCATGATGATCTGTCTCTGAGCGGTTATCTGCAATCACCACAACAACGAGAATTACAGGACACCCATTACTTTTATGTCAATGGCCGACTCGTGCGCGACCGACTGGTCAATCATGCGGTGCGGCAGGCGTTTGCAGATCTTGATGAAATAGAGCAGCCAGGTTATGTGCTGATGCTGCAGTTAGACCCTCATCAAGTGGATGTGAATGTGCATCCGGCTAAGCACGAAGTCCGCTTTCATCAGGCGCGATACGTACATGATTTTATTCTGCAGGCATTAACGTCGGCATTGGAACAATCGGCAACATTGTTGCCGGTAGCCCCATTTCCCATTAAGCCGCAATTAAGCGAGTATCCGTATAGTGAGCCGCCGCGGTCATTTGCTTCGCAACCTGCTGATGACCGGAGTTTTGCACCTCAACGGGAAACAAGTTCCACAGCGACATATAGCGGTGGCGGAAGGGCTTCCACGGCACCTACAAAGCTGTCTAAAGCTGTTCTGCACAGCTACGGGGCGTTGCTCAGCACTCCTGGACACGTCAATGAAACAAGCGATGTTGTGCCCACAATGCCGCCGCTGCTGGATGGTGAATTCTGGGTACTGACTGATGCTGACAAACTGCTGTTGTTACCGATAAAACCTGTGGCGCAGCAACTCAAATATCAGCAGATTGCCGATAAGCTGCCTCAGGGATTACCTGCGCAGCCGCTGTTGATGCCCGTGGCACTGGATCTTGTCGAAGAATGGAAGTCTGTGCTTGAGGAACAGCAAGTGTTACTGAGTCGCTTGGGGTTAGAGCTCAATATTCGTTATCAGCAGTTGATAATCAAAAAAGTACCCCCATATCTCAGAGACACGCAGCTTGCTGAACTGGTGCCGGAACTGTTGCAGTGGTTGCTAAAAGGCGCTCCGGCAGATAGCGAATTGGCGCAATGGTTAGCGCAAAAGAGTACGCAAGGCTTTGTCTCAGCCCCAACCGTTTGGCAGATGCTCAGCGTGTTGGACGACACGGCTAAGGCACGGATTTTTAAATTGGCCCAGGTATTGCCTTGGCGTAAATGGTTGGAACAGTAGTGTGACTGAGGCATTACCCAGAGTTATTACCCTGATGGGGCCGACAGCCTCCGGAAAAACAGCACTGGCGTTAGCGCTGGCGGAGCACCACAACTGTGAAATCATTTCCGTCGATTCGGCACTGATTTACCGGCAGATGGACATAGGTACCGCTAAGCCCTCGGCGGCAGAGTTACAACGGGCTCCGCACCGTTTGATTGATATTCTGGACCCGTTGCAAAGTTATTCCGCAGCGGATTTTCGCGCAGATTGTCTGCGGGAGATTGAAGCGGTGCTGGCACAAGGGAAAACACCACTGTTGGTGGGCGGCACCATGATGTATTTCAAGGCATTGCTGGACGGATTATCGCCATTGCCTAGTGCTGACGAAAACGTCCGGGCGGAGATTGCGGCAGAAGTTGCCAGCAACGGCTGGTTGGCACTGCATGAACAACTCGCTCAGATAGATCCGAATGCCGCCGCACGGATCCATCCTAACGATCCGCAGCGCTTGTCGCGGGCCATAGAGGTCTATCGCATCAGTGGCAAGACGTTGACCGAACTGACGCAGACGAAAGGTAATGCGTTGCCTTATGACGTGGTGCAATTTGCAGTGGCTCCAGCGCAGCGTGCACAGCTCCACCAAAGTATTGCGTTGCGGTTTGAACAGATGTTGGCTGCCGGTTTTATCGATGAGGTAGCCAATTTAAAAGCTCGGGGTGATCTGCATCTGGATTTGCCTTCGATGCGATGTGTCGGATATCGCCAATGTTGGCAGTATCTTGACGGCGATTATGACTACACTGCTATGACAGAAAAAGCCATAGCCGCCACTAGGCAATTGGCTAAGCGTCAATTAACATGGTTACGGGGATGGCCTGGACTGAATTGGCTCGAGAGCGGTGCAGCAGGAAATTTAGTTACACTTATACATCAATACCGCTAGCTTAATGGTCCTTGCTGTATAATACTAAAACTAAATAAGAAAGTGTCACTGTTGGATTAATACATATAAAGCAAAAAGGAAATAAAAATGGCTAAGGGGCAATCTTTACAAGACCCATTTTTGAATGCGTTACGCCGTGAACGTGTTCCGGTTTCAATCTATCTGGTTAACGGCATTAAGTTGCAGGGGCAGGTAGAGTCTTTTGATCAGTTTGTGATTCTGCTGAAAAACACTGTAAGTCAGATGGTATACAAGCACGCGATTTCAACAGTGGTACCTTCCCGTCCATTCAATATGGGAAGTGGTCATCAAGGCGCGCAAGCCGCTGGTTATACGGCCGGTGATGACAGCAGTAGTGAGCAGTAATAGCGAGGGGTTACTTCTTGTTTGAACGCTATGAAGCGGGGGAAACTGCCGTTCTGGTGCACATTGAATTTACCGATGAAGATAGTCGGGAAGATTTACTGGAACTGCAGTTACTGGTGGAGTCTGCCGGCGCTCGGTCGGTTGGGGTAATCACTGGTAGCAGGAAGGCACCTGATCGCAAGTATTTTGTCGGGACCGGTAAGGCCGAAGAATTAGCCACAATGGTAGCGGCGACAGGGGCTAATGTGGTGATTTTTAACCACGCGTTGAGTCCTGCTCAAGAGCGCAACTTGGAAATGTTGTGCCAGTGCCGGGTGTTGGATCGTACCACGCTGATCCTCGATATTTTTGCCCAACGCGCCCGTACCCACGAAGGTAAGTTGCAGGTGGAGCTAGCGCAATTGCGCCACATGTCAACGCGCCTAGTTCGGGGCTGGACTCACCTTGAACGACAAAAAGGTGGTATTGGTCTGCGTGGCCCCGGTGAAACACAGTTGGAAACTGACCGTCGTTTATTGCGCGGTCGCATCAAGTATATCAATCGCCGCTTGGAGAAAGTGGACAAGCAGCGCGAACAGAGCCGTCGAGCTCGTCAGCGCAGCGATCTTGCCACAGTTTCTCTGGTGGGCTACACCAATGCGGGTAAATCTACGCTTTTCAATACGTTAACTGAATCCACTGTCTATGCAGCGGATCAGTTGTTTGCAACGTTGGATCCAACATTACGTAAACTGGATCTGCAACATGGTGCAGTATTTTTGGCGGACACCGTGGGGTTTATCCGTCATCTGCCTCATGAATTGGTCGCGGCATTTAAAGCGACATTGCAGGAAACTCGTCAGGCAGACTTGTTGCTGCACGTAGTGGATTGTGCCGATGGCAATATGGATGACAATTTTGCACAAGTACAGGAAGTGCTGCGTGAAATTGATGCTGGTGAAATACCGCAGCTAGTTGTTTTCAATAAGATTGATTTGCTTGATGAGGTGGAACCTAAGATAGATATCGACGCTGATGGACATCCTTCTCGAGTATGGATTTCAGCGCAAAAAGGCTTGGGACTGGATCTGTTGAAGCAGGCGATTGAGCAGATCACCGGCAGCACAATTGTCAGTGTGACGCTAAAAATCCCAGCCGCGAAAGGCCATTATCTTGGCCAGTTTTATAACCTGGACGCGATACAGCAGAAAGCGTATGACGACTTGGGGAACTGTATTCTGTCCGTGCGTTTGCCTGAAGCGGATTGGCAGCGGCTTATCAAACAGAGTGAAGGCGAGATTATGCGTCTGGTCTACATTCCTGAAGAAGATAATGCAGTCTGTTAATATTCTCTTTAATTCATCCTTTAACGGAGTATTAAATGGCTTGGAATGAGCCCGGTAACAAGGGTAATGATCCTTGGGGAAATAAGGGCGGCAATGACAAAGGACCGCCAGATATGGACGAAGTGTTCCGCAATCTGTCCAAACGATTTGGTGGCAAAGGAGGCGGATCAGGTTTTAGCATCGGCGCAGTAGTGATTGTGCTGGCGATTGCTGTGGCTGTATGGGCCTTTTCTGGTTTTTACACCATCAAGGAAGCTGAGCGTGGCGTGGTGTTACGTTTTGGCCAGCATGTTGGGGACGTTGGTGCCGGTTTGCACTGGAAAGCGACATTCATCGACAGCGTCACACCTGTGGATATTTCATCTGTTCGCTCATTGCCGGCCTCTGGCAGCATGTTGACCGGTGATGAAAACGTCGTGCAGGTGGAACTGGATGTGCAGTATAAGGTGACTAATGCCTACCAGTTCTTGTTCAGTGCAGTGGATCCGCGTTCTAGCCTCAGCGAAGCGACAGACAGCGCTCTGCGTTACGTGGTGGGTCACTCCAATATGGATGATATCCTGACCACAGGCCGGGCACAGATCCGTGATGACACCTGGGCGGAAATTGAACGGATAGTCAAACCTTATAATTTAGGGTTGACCATCGTCGATGTGAACTTCCTGCCAGCACGACCACCGGAAGAAGTAAAAGAAGCTTTCGATGATGCCATCGCTGCACAGGAAGATGAGCAGACCTATATTCGTCAAGCCGAAGCTTATGAACGAGAAATTGAGCCTAAAGCGCGTGGTCAGGTACAACGTATCAGTGAAGATGCTCGTGCTTATAAAGAGCAGGTTGTCCAAGATGCTGAAGGTGCGGTTGCTCGTTTTGAAAAGTTATTACCTGAATATAAACAGGCGCCAGAGGTGACTCGCAACCGTTTGTATTTGGATGCTATGCAGGATGTCTATAGCCATACCAGCAAGGTGTTAGTCGATACGAAAAGCAACGGCAACCTGTTGTATCTGCCGCTGGATAAATTGTTATCAGGACAGCACACAGCGACTCCATCGCCAACATCGGCCGCGACCGATAGTCATGGCGGCGATCCTGTCACTAATTTCGGCATGAAGTCTCGTAACGCTGGAGACAGCGATACCAGTATTTCTGGACGGCTTCCCCGTGAAGATCGTACTCGCCAGGGGAGGGAATAATCCATGAACAGAATTTTATTGGTAGTTGCTGTTTTCTGTGTTGGGATTGTGCTGTCTTCGCTGATGGTGGTGAACGAAGGCGAACGGGCAATTGTGGCGCGCTTCGGTGAAGTGGTGAAAGACAATGTTGATGGTAAGATGGTGACCCGGGTATACACCCCAGGGTTACACTTCAAGATCCCATTGATCGATAAAATCCGCTATCTGGATGCTCGTATCCAGACGTTGGATGGTGCCGCAGATCGTTTCGTTACTTCCGAGAAGAAAGACCTGATGGTGGACTCTTACGTGAAGTGGCGTATCAAAGATTTTGAAATGTACTATCTGGCCACTAATGGCGGTATTAAAGCTAATGCCGAAGCGTTATTACAACGTAAGATCAACAGTGATTTGCGTACTGAGTTTGGTAAACGCACCATTAAGGAAATTGTGTCTGGGGTCAGTGAAGATGCTAGTCGCCAGGGAGAAGGTAGTACCCGTGATGAACTGCAGCGCCGAGCCTTGGAAAATGCGGCGAAAAGTGCATCTGACCTTGGGATTGAAGTGGTTGATGTGAGGGTTAAGCAGATCAACTTGCCCGCTAACGTCAGTAACAGCATTTACCAACGTATGCGAGCTGAACGTCAAGCAGTGGCCAAGGAACACCGTGCTAGAGGTAAGGAAGAGGCGGAAAAAATCCGAGCGCGTACTGATGCTAACGTCGTGGTTACCTTGTCAAATGCTAGACGCCAAGGGCAGGTCATGCGAGGCGAGGGCGATGCCATTGCGGCTAAGATCTACGCGGATGCCTACAAAAAAGATCCGGAATTCTATCGCTTCCTGCGTAGCTTGGACGCCTACCGTGCCAGCTTCAATGGCAAATCTGACGTGATGGTGTTAGCCCCCGACAGTGATTTCTTCAAATACATGAAGAAAGAAGATAATAATTAATCGATTATTAAAACGCTGTTGTTGAATGAAGCCCGGTAAGTACCGGGCTTCTTATTTATCACTTAGCCAATAACCGAGACCTTCAGTACCACCTCAACTGCGGCGGGGCAGCAATGGTTCGTTACCTTTTGTGTAATTATCATGATTTGCATCTGATTTTTTTTTATAATGCGCCGCAGGTCATCTGTCTGTATGGTAGTCGGGCATTAACAGCTTAAGAAAAATAACTGAATGCCAAGAAGTTTTGGAGATAATGGATGAGTGATGCAGCAACTGATAACGGTCGACGCCGCTTTTTGGCGATT
The DNA here is from genome assembly GCF_017368415.1 of Shewanella sp. 4t3-1-2LB. Taxonomy (NCBI): domain Bacteria; kingdom Pseudomonadati; phylum Pseudomonadota; class Gammaproteobacteria; order Alteromonadales; family Shewanellaceae; genus Shewanella; species Shewanella sp. 4t3-1-2LB. The sequence goes on along the minus strand of NZ_JAFNJD010000016.1, from coordinate 12,529 downwards.
ACAACAGCGGCCGTTGGTGGTGCAGGGGTAGCAGCGGCATCGATTCCGTTTATCAAGTCATGGAACCCAACCTTGCGGGTGAAGGCGGCAGGATTGCCGGTTGAGGTCAATATCAGCAAGCTGGAGCCAGGGCAGATGATCCGTGTCGAATGGCGGGGCAAGCCCATTTGGGTGGTGCGCCGCACACAGGAGATGCTGCAAGACTTGGGGCTTCACAATGACAAACTGCGCGATCCACTGTCACTTGAGCCTCAACAACCGGCTTATGCCACCAATACGACTCGTTCGATAAAGCCAGACGTTTTTATTGCGGTTGGTATCTGTACTCATCTGGGCTGCTCTCCTGTTTATCAGCGTGATGGTTTTTCAGGGCAAATGGAAGGCATTGCCGCGGGATTTCTTTGTCCCTGCCATGGGTCAGGATTTGATATGGCGGGAAGGGTATTTCAAGGGCAACCGGCGCCACTTAACCTGGTGATACCGCCACATCGTTATCTGGACGATGAACGGGTAATCATCGGCGTGGATGAGGAAATTGGCTGATGAGTAGATTGTTACAGTGGCTCGATGAACGCTTACCGGTAACTGCTACCTATAAACGGCATGTGGGTCAGTATCCCGCACCTAAAAATTTTAATTTCTGGTACCTTTTCGGGGCATTATCGCTGTTGGTGCTGGTGAATCAGTTGCTCACTGGGATCTGGTTGACCATGAGCTATGTTCCCACCGTAGAAGGCGCATTTGCTTCCATTGAATACATTATGCGAGATGTGCAATATGGCTGGTTGCTGCGCTATATGCACTCTACCGGTGCGTCGGCGTTTTTTTTCGTTATTTATCTGCACATGTTCCGTAGCTTACTCTATGGCTCTTACCAGAAACCACGCGAATTGTTGTGGGTCTTTGGTATGGTGATCTTTCTGGTGTTGATGACAGAAGCTTTTATGGGCTATCTGTTGCCGTGGGGTCAGATGTCATACTGGGGGGCGCAGGTCATCATTTCATTGTTTGGTGCCATTCCGGTTATTGGTGATGATTTGGCGCTGTGGGTAAGAGGGGATTATGTGGTTTCCGGCGCCACCCTCAATCGTTTTTTTGCGTTACATGCCATTGCCTTGCCATTGATCTTGGTCGTGCTGGTATTTTTACATCTTATTGCGCTTCATGAAGTTGGTTCGAATAATCCCGACGGTATAGAGATTAAAAAGTATAAGGATGAAGATGGTTGGCCATTGGATGGTATTCCGTTTCATCCCTATTACACCGTTAAGGATTTAGTGGGAATTGCCGGTTTTCTGTTAGTGTTCTGCTATCTGATTTTTTTCATGCCGCAAGGCGGGGGCTTGTTGCTAGAAGGCGCTAATTTTGAAGCTGCCGACCCGCTAAAAACGCCGGATCATATTACGCCCGTGTGGTATTTCACCCCGTTTTACGCCATGTTACGGGCGATTCCTGATAAATTAGGGGGCATGGTGGTGATGGCGATGGCGGTGGGTATGTTGTTTGTCGTTCCTTGGCTGGATCGTTGTAAGGTTAAATCCGTACGTTATCGCAGTTGGTGGCACAAACTTAATCTCTTGCAGTTTGCCTGTTGTTTTATTGCATTAGGGGTAATAGGTTTGATGCAGGAGACTATGCTGCTCAAGGTGATCGCTCGTATTTTAACTCTAGGTTATTTTGGCTTTTTTGTGGCGCTGTGGTTTTACAGTAAACGTGAACCCACCAAACCTGTGCCAGAGAGGGTGACTTTCAGATGAGGCGATTGCTGACCTTATTACTCCTGTTGCCGGGATTGGCGCTGGCGGCAGATGGTATTCCGCCGTTACCGACAGATCTTGGCAATGCCGATCTGCCAGCAATGCAGCGCGGTTTCACTGCCTTTCAGCACTATTGTGCCGGTTGTCATAGCACTCATTACCAACGTTATAATCAGGTTGCGACTGATTTACAGTTGTCTGAAGCTCAACTGCAGTCGTCCATCATGACTGATGCTAAACCCTTTGAGCTGATGGAAAATGCCATGTCTAAGAAAGAGGCCGTGCGTTGGTTTGGTATGGCACCGCCGGATCTTACCCTAGTCGCTAGGGTGCGCGGGGAAGCTTGGTTGTACCGTTTTTTACACGGTTTTTATCATGATCCGAAACGGCCATTTGGGGTGAATAATTTGCAGTACCCCTATGTTGCTATGCCACATGTGTTGCAGGATTTGCAGGGGCTTGCTGAACCTATTTATAAGACAGAAACAGTTGATGGTCGCAGCCGACAGAAAGTTGTGGGGGTAGGCACCGCTCAGGGCGGACAACTTTCCGCCGAGGCGTACGATCGCTTAGTGCGAGATCTTGTCAGTTATCTTGCCTACACCGCGGAGCCTATGAAGCAACAAAGACAACATATTGGCTTGTGGGTGATGGCTTTCTTGTTGTTATTTCTGTTTCTCGCATGGATGCTCAAGAAAGAGTATTGGAAAGATGTACACTAACTGCGGTTACAAGGTAGAATATACCATCCGCATAATGTAAACGGGGGGCTTAGCCCCTCGTTTACATTTGTTTTTTTCGATTCTGGAGGGTATCAATGGCTGTCGCTGCCAATAAACGCTCTATCATGACCCTGTTCTCCGGGGCTGACGATCTCTATAGCCATCAGGTACGTATTGTGCTAGCTGAAAAAGGGGTGACAGTGGATGTTTTGCAGGTTGACCCTAATGATCTGCCGGAAGATCTATTGGAACTCAATCCCTACAATTCAGTGCCAACCCTAGTTGACCGGGAACTGGTGTTATATGAAAGCCGTATCATTATGGAATATCTGGATGAACGTTTTCCACATCCGCCGTTAATGCCCGTATATCCGGTCTCCCGCGGACAGACTCGTCTGATGATGCATCGTATCGAGCGAGATTGGTATAGCTTGGTTGATCGCATTCGCAAAAGTGATCGTGCTGACGACGCCCGTAGGGAACTGTTGGACAGCATCCTTTCTATCGCGCCTGTGTTTGCCGAAATGCCCTTCTTTATGAGTGAAGAATTCGGCTTGGCCGATTGCTACCTTGGCCCATTATTATGGCGTTTGCCTGCATTGGGGATTGAACTGGAAGGCAAATCAGCCAAGGATATCAAGGCTTATATGACTCGCGTTTTCGAACGGGATTCGTTTAAAGCGTCGCTGACTGAAGCTGAGCGCGAAATGCGCATGGGCCTGTAATGAAAGGTTTAACCCCTAGTCGCCCGTACTTGTTACGGGCGTATTATGAATGGTTGATGGATAATCATCTGACTCCCCATGTTGTCGTGGATGTCAATGTACAGGGTACGCAGGTGCCATTGCAGTACGTTAAAGATGGACAGATTGTACTGAATATCGCAGCTTCTGCGGTTGGTGGTCTACAGATGGGGAATGACAGTGTCGAGTTTCACGCTCGATTTGGTGGCGTTCCACAACAGGTGGTACTGCCAATGGCATCAATTGTCGCTATTTATGCTCGAGAAAATGGTGCTGGCACTGTGTTTGACATGGAAGATGCCTATCTGCTGGAAGAGGGTGAAGAGTCTTTTCTCAATGTTGTTGAGGACTCAAAGCCTGAAGCAGATGAAAAGGCTGATGTCTCGGCGACACCTGATAAGGCGAAGCGTCGCGCCCATCTCACTCTGGTTAAATAAGCTATTCATGAGTCGCAAAAACCAGTCTTTTATGACTGGTTTTTTATTGAAATGGCCTCTGTAGGTGACAACATCAGTCGATACAGGTCATAGTAACGGCAGATAATGCTTTACTCACGTTGCTGAATGCTTACTCTATTAAAATAACCTTAATTTTTCAGGAGCAGCTATGGGGCGTCCGAAAATTCCACGCAGGATCTGTGGTAGACCGGCAGACGCATGTTTTAAACCCAACGGCATTCCGATGACGGAATTGCCTCGGGTCTATTTGGCCGCTGACGAATTCGAGGCATTGCGATTGGTGGATTTTCAGGGAATGCAGCAACAGCAAGCCGCGCAAGAGATGGGTGTTTCGCGTCAAACACTGGCGAATCTAGTTAAATCTGCACGTTATAAAATGACAGACTGCCTAATACACGGTAAAGCATTGATGATGACAGCTGATAATCAGGAACAATTGCAGCAGTAATTAGGTAATGCGAAAGGGCGCAGAATGTCCGCCCTTTCTGTCACGCGAATGTGTGGAAGGTTTTATTTAGTGTTAAAAATGGCTTCCGGTAGCACTTGAATATCATTCATATAATCTTTGCCAGAAATAGTCCCACCCACTATCACTATATTACCATCGACAGTTGCAATTCCTTGGTGACGCGAGGGACGAAATGGAATGTTATCCAGTTGCTGCCATTGCTGGTTGTTAAAGTCATACGCCATGACCAGATCTAGCTTCCGATAATCACCAAAGGTTAACAGCTTATCTTCTACCACTACGGCTGATTCCGCACTGATACTAAAGGGCAAACTTTTTAGCTTCTGCCAAGTATTCTTTTTTGGATCATAACGCGCAAATAGTGGTAAGGAGTGAACAAAGTTATAACCACCGACAATATAGATTTGTCCCTGATAAACGACAGCTTTAGTTTCGGCGGCTTGGGGCATATCTGCACCGGTAGACCAGGTTTGTGTCTTTAAATCGAGAATATCGACCTTAGCACTCGGGGCAATGCGAAACAGGGGTTTTTCAACGACTGTAGAGCCACCAATGACAAAAATTTTGTTATCCACCAATACTGCGCTAGCGGCGCGTCTGGGATGAGGTAACGATCTACTGTACAGTATTTCATTCGTCTGGGGATCGAACACTTCTACCGTGGGATTAGCCACGTGCCCTTGCAGACGATAGCGGGTTGTACCTCCGAGCACATAAATAAGACCATTACCGTCACTGACTGCTGCGGCATAGGCGCGGGGCATCAACTTGGTGGACAGGGTTGTTACTGTCTGTTTTTGGAGATCAATTTTTTCGATAGTGCCTTGTGGACCGTGTAGGTTTTGTCCACCAATAACATATAGCTGATTGTCTAGCACAGCTGCAGCTGGCGCAATTCGCGCTTGCCGTAAATCCAAAGAGCTGGTGGATACTGTGCTGCATGCTGTGAGTGTTAGCAGGCTTAAAGCGATGCTTAGTATTTTCATAGTGATATTCCGTTATCAATTAAGCAAAATAGCCCATAGGTAGCTAGGTTACCAAGGGGTGTTTTGTTACATGAACTATACGAGTTAGTCTGTTAGGTCTTTCAAAAACGCACTTGATAACCTGAGGTACAGTTAAATAAATCGCTATCCTTCAATTGATTCCTGTTTATTGTCCCGATAAACCTATTGTACGTGTAGATAACACCTGATTAAACTTTTAAAGTTGAAAAAGTGTTGATGGTAAAATTTATCTATCAATGAGTTGTTTGCATGAATAGCCACCATTATCCTCGTCGCTCTTAATTACCCAGACTGGCTCAGTAAATACTCGTTTTTGAGGATACCGTTAACCCACTCTGCAACGGCATTTTTAAGCAGTCATAACCATCAGTCATTGAACATCGGATACCGTATTGTCGATGCAGTTGCTGATATTCATTCGAACACTACTGCGAGCCCCTATCCGTGTGATGGATTAACGCTTCCGTTGTACGTCACTGCTTAACTACTTGTGTAAATGCCTGTTTTTACCGATGCTGTGCGCACATTATTTGTCCATAGAAGCCCACAATTCCGTATGAATAGGCATCCGTTATCAAACTCAGGTAACTTTCACGGCGTCACATTGATAAAGAGGTGATATCGGCCACCCATAACTGTTCTTGCTTGGTCGCTATATACTCTGATGGCTTGTTTGTCAGTGAGCTTGCCTTTTTCGACGGCCAATTTAACAGCGATAGAACAATCCCGTTGAGCTCATTTGGTGATTGATTTCATTACGCTCTCCAAAATCAGTTTGGAACGTGCCAACGCTATTTAGGACTGGTTATGGTAAAGAGAAAAGGCGCAGTGCTTGCCCTGTCTGTCAGTATCTCATTGACCCCTAAAGCCGCTAAGTTTTGTCTTATTTCCACTTATAAAGAGATGCATGCAGCACACTATCGGCAGTATCTGAGATATGTGCCAACAAAAAGGTATCATTGTGATTTGATATATTGATAATGATTATCAATAGCTATACCATTCGCAAATCTGATTTTGACAATGGATCATGGTATGTTCAGGGTTTCGAATAGGTTCTGGTTTTCTTTCCACGGCTGGTGTTCACTGCCCATTTGGGTCTTGTTCTGCTTTATCTGCCTGACAGGCACTATTGCCGTCATCAGCCATGAGCTCACTTGGTTGACCAACCCTCATGCTAGAGCTGTTAATCCCGACAATTTGCCCGCCAAAAGTCCGGCGGAACTCATTGCTATTGTTGAAAAGGCTCACCCGACGGCCGATATTGGGCAAGTCATGGTGATGGATCCTTATCTGGTCACTGCGGTGATATTTAGTGACCATGACCAACCAATGGCTATTGCTTATGTCAACCAATACAGTGGTCAGATCCAAGAGATCAATAGCGGTCTGACTTTTATCGGCTTTATGCGCATGCTGCACGGCTGGTTATTGTTTCCTTGGCAACATGGTTACAGCATTGGTTACTACCTCGTCAGTGCTATGAGTTTGGTCATGCTGGGCTCGCTCGTTAGCGGACTCATGATTTACAAGCAATTCTGGAAAGCTTTTTCTGCCCCTAAAATCCGTACCAAACAAGGTACCAAGACTTTGTTAGCGGATTTGCACAGATTGGTGGGCGTGTGGTCAATCTGGTTCATTCTGGTTATCAGTCTGACCGGATTTTGGTATTTAATCCAGGGAGTTATCTTTCATACAGGAACCGAAGTTGAGCCTCATGCCCCGGCAATTTCAGGGGAATTACTGCCGACCACTGAACCACGAGCATTTCCGGTATCGCTAGAGCAAGCTTTGCAGTTGGCTCAGCAACGCTATCCCAATTTCAGCCCCAGCTATATCGGGCTGCCAGAGCATAACCGTGATAGCTACCACTTGTATGGCAGTGGCGGCGAGATCTTCTTTGACCATTATTCTTATCAGGTTGCGGTTAATCCTTGGAAGGGCGAAATTATGCAAGCCACCTCGCCAAAGGACATGAATGGTATCCAAAGTATCATGCATATTGCGGATCCGCTGCATTACGGTACCTTTGGCGGACTCTGGACCAAGATAATCTGGTTTGTATTTGGCAGCTTGCTGACGGGCATGTCGATCACTGGCTTTATTATTTGGAGTCAGCGTCTGGTCAAGGCCAAAGCTGCTGTGCCACAACCTTCTTGGAAGAAAGTCGAGGAGCATTGCTGATGGCTAGACTTAACTCCAGCTTTTGGAATCGCAATAAATTTAAACTAAGCGGCCTGTTGTTATTGCTGCCAGTATATTTTCTTTACCGTTCGCTGCATCCCAGTTTCCCTGCTGCTATGGCTGAATTATTGTTAGGAGAGTTCAGCATTGTCCCAATGCCACTGGAAGATGGACCACCATATCAGCACGATGGCGAGTACATCAAAGATTTCATGGTGACCTTTAAGCAAGGCGATGTTACCCGAATTCGCCAGGCTTATATGAATATCGGCAAAACCGCCTTACCCCTATCGCAAATGGAACGTGGTGACTTAGGGATCCTTCATGGCTCCCGTTATGGACAGCATGTACATGCGCTCGCCGCCGCACGTTTCAGTGCCGGAGATCGTCTGTGGCTGACGCTGGAAACTTGGCAAGGAAACACATTGGTGACCTCCTGGCCGCTGCCAGCGGCGTGGCTGATGCGCTAGCTCCCTTATTTTTATCGGTTTTTGCGGCAATGGCGACGTCATTGCGCAGGACTCTTGTTGCCTACTAAATACTGAAACACGTATCCAACACATTGTTTTTAAAGATAGAGATCAATCTATGGGGAACTATGGGACATTTGTCTCGGACTAAAACCATGCTGTCACTTGCCGTATTAGGAACCTTAGTCACCAGCCAAACAGCTGTTGCCGATGAGGTCGGCAACATTGAGAAAATTACCGTAATGGGGGAGAAAACCCGCCGCTCTATTCAAGATACTGCGGCGAGCGTAGATGTGACTACTGCACTCAAACTGGAGCAGGAAAATATCCAATCGCTGTATGACATTCTTAATAAAACTCCCAATATTTCGCAGATGTACGGCAATCGTGGTTTTACCATTCGTGGTATTAGTAACGAATCGGGGGCTGATAATCCCCTCGCATCTATTTATGTGGATGGCGTGCCGTTGCCCAATCAGATCAGCGACACTGGCCCCAGTGATCTCTGGGATGTTGCGCAGGTTGAAGTGCTGCGGGGACCGCAATCTACCATCCAGGGGGAAAATGCGCTGGCTGGCGCTGTGGTAATTAAAACTGAAGATCCCACGATGGACTGGAGTGGCCGCGCGCGCGTGCAATGGTCTGATCCGGATGACAAGCGTATATCGGTTGCCGTTGCTGGGCCATTGATTGAAGATGAGCTAGCGTTTCGCTTCGCGGCAGATAAGCGTTTGTTTGCAGGGTTCACAGATAACATCACCCATGGTGGCAAAGAAGATGAACTCAATTCTTTGATGCTCAGAGGAAAACTATTGTGGACTCCAACCGCAATTGATGGTTTGAAAGTACTGCTCAGCTATACCCGGGACGACCGCGATGGTCCATACATGTACACCTACAATCGGCGCGATCTTGCTGGCAGAGTGAATACCTCTAATCGTGATAACCGTTCCGATGCTGTCACCGAGTTGGCGTCGTTAAATGTGGATTATCAGTTAAACAACCGCTGGCAGCTCTCGTCTGTTACGTCCTACAGTAAATCCGATGTGGATCGCATTTACGATGTCGACTTGCGCGCCGAGGACATCAACTATGGGAACCAAGACAGCCACTATAAAGTGTTCACTCAAGAACTGCGCGCCAACTACCAAGGAGAAGCGCTGAGTGGATTGGTCGGGCTCTATGCTGCCAAACATGATAACCATACCTTGCTCAGCAGCTTGAGCGACATCGATACCCCGGTGACAACTATTGCTACATTGCTGCAAGGATATGGTCTCGATAGCAGCTCGGCCACTTCAGTTGCCAACCTTTATGGTTCGGCACTGCCACAAATTCCGGTAGATTACCAATCGCTTAACGACAGCACATCAGAAAACCAGGCAGTGTTCGCCGATATGGAATATCGCTTGAGCAGTCGCTGGAGCCTGCAAGCAGGTTTCCGCTATGACCATCAGCAGTATCGGTTCAGTGCCAATACTGACTCCAGTTTTGCCGGAACGCTGCCAGAACCAGCGCTTTTTGGTGCCGAAGGCAGCCTCCTTTATCAACTGGCGGAGGGCATTAATAATGCCGTATTGGGATTAGTGGCACAGGCCAGCGGCAGTAGTCCCGAAACTGAGACAACCACCGATACCTTTCTGCCTAAGATTGGTGCCCGTTTTAACATCGATGACAACACGTCTATTACTGCCACATACCAGCGCGCTTACCGCTCGGGGGGCAGTAGCCTGAATATCGCCCGTAGTACGGTAGTGGCTTATGACCCGGAATATACCGACAACTATGAGCTGGCCTGGCGGCAATCCTTGCCCGCCATTGATGGGGTATTCAACGCCAACCTGTATTATGTAAATTGGACAGACAAACAGGTTACCGCCAATTTTGGTCTCAACAGTTATGACAACAATACGGTCAACGCCGGTAAAGCCCATTTGTACGGCGTAGAAACATCCTTCAAACAGCAATTGACGCAAGACATCGACTGGTATCTGTCATACAGCTATTCTCAAACCGAATTTGATGACTTTGATTCCATAGTGAATGGCACCACCACTAGCTATGCCGGTGAGGCGTTCAGTTATGCCCCAAATCACACTGCCGCCGCAGGGGTTAACATCTATGTTACTGACCATCTCAGCTGGAATCTGAATGCCAATTACCGTAGCAAGGTATATACGGATATGGGCATTGATCGTACCCGCGTGTCTTCACGAACCCTGTTTAATACGCGTATTGCCTATGATAAGGGCGACTGGAGTGCTTACCTGTTCGCCAACAATCTGTTCGATCAAAATTATGTGCAATATTTGCGGGACGATGTGGATATCATTTCCGGGGCGCCACGGGTGATTGGTATCGGGGCGGAACTGCGTTGGTAACAGATTAAAAAGTAGTATTTTCCATTGATGGAGCGTGAGGCGCAGCTCGCGTTCCTCTTTTCAAACAAGCCTGGGATCGGAGTTGAGCTATTCATCTCTTGCGTTGATGGTGGACGGTTTGATTATCAACAGTATAGGGCTCGCTGCGCTGCTTCCAATAAAAAGGGAAAAAGGTTAGGAGTAGCATGGTCGTTTCATCCTGCAATCACTCTATATTGAGTAACATATTAAGCATGACAAGCACTAATGCCTGAGGACCGGAGACTTATACCAAGTTCAACGCATTGGCCACCGCAGGCTTACGGCGAATTGGCATTGAATTAATGCCAGCAATAGCCACTTATGTGTTATGGTGTGCAGATGTGTCGGTAAAGACTCATAGCACTGCATAGGCGAAAGGGAGCCGTACCACGAGCGTTTACATCCCACTTTCATCATTCGCACAGATTGCAAACCTTAATAAATCTCACCGCATTTACAGAATAAGATCGTTACCCTCACAAGCTTGGAAGTTTGTGGGCCGAAAGACCAACATGTAAACACAGAGACTCCTTGTACGGCGTCAACAGAACTTGAAAGGCCGCACCGACGATATGGCCTTATTCACCAAAATGGTTGGTAGCCACGCGGTGAAAACCTGTCGCACAGTATACGAGTTTCATCATTAAGACGATCAACTTCCTCAGAACGTTGATTAAGCGGAAAACTTGATATTAATGAGGCCGCCTGTTCAAAAAGGCCCAATTCAGATAATAAGCGCACTACTTTTGCCACATCGTACTTGAACTTCTGCAATGATAATTTTTGCGGGAGCAAGCGCAAAAACACTTCATTGGAGAGGCATATGACGACTAAAAGACGCGAGGCGTTTGCAGCTAAAAAAGCAGATGCTGCCGCTATAAAGTTCTATTGCAGCCTGCCATGCAGTAGGTGTGGTACTCATTGGTGTTATATCAGTAATTTTAGCTGCTGTAACTGTAAGAAGGGCTATTCCGTTTATTATGCCAAGCGACTCTTGGAAGGTACAGAACCTTGCGGCACAGAAGTGCCCGGACGTTTGAGCCAATTACGAAAGCGGCTAGATAGCGCCTTCAAGCTTTTTACCACGACTGACCTTGGGCTATACAAATCGGCCAGTTTATCTCAAACAACCCCAAAAAGACTTAAAAAACATCTGTTAGAACAGGGGGTTGAACCCTACAAATGTACTCGAGAGGAACAGCCTGGGCGACAACGTCCCTATGGTTCTGGTTCTGCCTCTAATGCAACCAAAGCGGAATTTGTGGAGGCGAGAGTATCCATTAAAGCTTCCAGACTTTTGGACGAATGGTACAGAAGTACTCATGGAAAGCCGTTGAAAGTGGTTTAAACCCATTTCACTCTAAGTGATTGCTGTGATAAGGGAATTTTAACTTACGGTTTTTCTTGCGCGATATTTAAATCATATGTTCAGTTGTTGTTGGATACCAGTGTTTGGTTCTAAAAAATACAAAATGACATGCAAACATGCATAAACATGGTGCCGTTGGACGCAATAGCATTTAAAACGTTTTTTCCCTGCGATTGAGCACCAACGAACATAACGAGGAAATAATGATAGATTGGTTTAAGCTATTAAAAACAAATGATAATCCTCATGGCTTCGAATTGGTTGATTTGCTGCATCAACTAAAAGAGGAAGTGGAGATTGCAAGTAGTCATGAGTTACAGCAGGGCGGGATTAAGCTTTGTTAAATGTGTTAACCAAAGAAAAGCTCAGATCTAAAGTGTACTAGCTCAGACCTGATCTGACAGTTACCCATTTTTCTGGTGCCTCCGTCAGATTAGATTTGAGCTAAATTCTTTTCAGCCCAAATCGCTTTCCCATCAATGAGTGTCGCCATTGGTGTTCGGCCACAACACATTTTTCCCTGATGAGTCCGTTCATTGTTGTAATATGCCAGCCATTCGTCCAGATCTTTTTGTAGTTCCTCCATATTTCCGTAAAGCTTTTTACGAAACGTTACCTGATAAAACTCATTCAAAATCGTTTTATGGAAGCGTTCACAGATACCATTGGTTTGCGGATGACGCGCCCTGGTTTTGGTGTGTTCAATGTCATTAATCGCTAGGTAAAGCTGATAATCGTGCTGCTCTACTTTGCCACAGTATTCTGTGCCTCGGTCAGTCAAAATACGCAGCATGGGTAAGGTTTGAGCCTCAAAGAACGGCAGCACTCGGTCATTGAGCAAATCAGCCGAAGTGATAGGCGTTTTCGTCGTGTACAGCTTGGCAAATGCTACCTTGCTATAGGTATCAACAAAGGTTTGCTGATAGATGCGCCCCACACCTTTAAGGT
>NZ_JAFNJD010000169.1:0-260 GCF_017368415.1 Shewanella sp. 4t3-1-2LB | reverse complement strand
ACTTTGTGCCATTACAGGCTAGTGTTGCGCGTATTAGAGGGCAAAAAGTAGGTATTACCGAAGGGTATAACGCTGATTCAACACCAAAGAATCTGGCACCGCAAGACCTAGCTTATGCGAATCCCGTTATTGCTGAAGAATGCTACGTTCCACCGAATATCTCAGAGCTTTACTGCCGTTTTTCGCTAAGAGTGAAAGCTAACTCTCTGGCTCCCTCAGGCTGCAGTAATGTTGATGTGTTTAATACATTGTCTGCGTTA
>NZ_JAFNJD010000168.1:0-262 GCF_017368415.1 Shewanella sp. 4t3-1-2LB | reverse complement strand
TAGAGTCCACTAAAGAGCCGTTCGAGACCAGGACGTAGATAGGCAGGGTGTGTAAGCGTTGTGAGGCGTTGAGCTAACCTGTACTAATGACTCGAGAGGCTTAACCATACAACCCAGATGGGTTTTACTGAAAATGTTCTACTTTAAAATGCTCCAAGCATTTAAAGTATTTCCTACATCCTTGTAGGTCACCACATTTTCTAGCACTTCCTCCATCCCTGGAGGTCGTCCCTTGAAAGAATTGCAAGACTTGGTTGAAGTA
>NZ_JAFNJD010000167.1:0-269 GCF_017368415.1 Shewanella sp. 4t3-1-2LB | reverse complement strand
TCTACTCAGCCTAATCCATGTCCTTGTTTGACCATTTGAAACTCATTGAAGACCCACGTTCATATATCAACTTGGAACATAATTTGGTTGATATCATTTTCCTCGTTTTAGCCGCAACCGCTTCCGGTTGTCATGGATGGCTCAGGGTGGGATCATACTTTGTTAACAGCATGGAACTTATCAGTATCAGCATGATCTGATCAGGCATGTTATTCTACTCAGCCTAATCCATGTCCTTGTTTGACCATTTGAAACTCATTGAAGACCCA
>NZ_JAFNJD010000166.1:0-272 GCF_017368415.1 Shewanella sp. 4t3-1-2LB | reverse complement strand
CTAGAGTCCACTAAAGAGCCGTTCGAGACCAGGACGTAGATAGGCAGGGTGTGTAAGCGTTGTGAGGCGTTGAGCTAACCTGTACTAATGACTCGAGAGGCTTAACCATACAACCCAGATGGGTTTCGAAGACCTTGAATGAATAGCAAGACTTGGTTGAAGTAAGAGAACCACTACTGAAAAATGTAACGCAGGCTTGGTGTCAGGCTAACAAAGCTGTGACGAGTGAGGCGCGGCGTGTACAAGAGTACACAAGCACCGGAGCGAGAAAA
>NZ_JAFNJD010000165.1:0-277 GCF_017368415.1 Shewanella sp. 4t3-1-2LB | reverse complement strand
CAATTTCTACCAACGTGCTTTTTGGCAGTTAGATGTTGAGGAAGATTCAATGTTAATGGGAAGGGCTTGATATGGAATTATGTGAAATACTCAAATACGACCGCTCTTTATATCCAGGGAAGGCAGTCTTTTACTACAAGACTCCTGACTGTGACTTTGTGCCATTACAGGCTAGTGTTGCGCGTATTAGAGGGCAAAAAGTAGGTATTACCGAAGGGTATAACGCTGATTCAACACCAAAGAATCTGGCACCGCAAGACCTAGCTTATGCGAATCC
>NZ_JAFNJD010000164.1:0-284 GCF_017368415.1 Shewanella sp. 4t3-1-2LB | reverse complement strand
AGGCGCTTGGCGATGACCTACTCTCACATGGGGAGACCCCACACTACCATCGGCGCGATTGTGTTTCACTTCTGAGTTCGGGATGGAGTCAGGTGGTACCACAATGCTATTGTCACCAAGCAAATTCATTAATTCGGAAAGCTGCTTTCATGAGTAGTGGTTCTCTTACTTCAACCAAGTCTTGCAATTCTTTCAAGGGACGACCTCCAGGGATGGAGGAAGTGCTAGAAAATGTGGTGACCTACAAGGATGTAGGAAATACTTTAAATGCTTGGAGCATTTTA
>NZ_JAFNJD010000163.1:0-292 GCF_017368415.1 Shewanella sp. 4t3-1-2LB | reverse complement strand
GGCGCTTGGCGATGACCTACTCTCACATGGGGAGACCCCACACTACCATCGGCGCGATTGTGTTTCACTTCTGAGTTCGGGATGGAGTCAGGTGGTACCACAATGCTATTGTCACCAAGCAAATTCGGTCAATTCGGAAAGCTGCTTTGTTAGTAGTGCTTCTCATACTTCAACCAAGTCTTGCAATTCTTTCAAGGGACGACCTCCAGGGATGGAGGAAGTGCTAGAAAATGTGGTGACCTACAAGGATGTAGGAAATACTTTAAATGCTTGGAGCATTTTAAAGTAGAAC
>NZ_JAFNJD010000162.1:0-292 GCF_017368415.1 Shewanella sp. 4t3-1-2LB | reverse complement strand
TCCTGCTTTTTCTTTACGCGACGAGCCTGTTTTTGCTGGAACATTCCGCCTTTGATAAGCACAGCAAACAAGTAGGTTAAAGATTCGGGCATTTCAGCCACAGTAGATTTCCTATCGATTTGCTCTAGCTGAGATAAGTAGTGATCAGCCCTAACAAAATAGGAATAAAAATCACTTTCAGACTCAGGCTGCCGGTGTGCAATGCCTATTTGTCCATCTGCGCCATACTCATGCACCCTTAAACGCTTATCGCTTTCTGAGTGCCACCAATCATCAATGGATTGGATAGCCG
>NZ_JAFNJD010000161.1:0-303 GCF_017368415.1 Shewanella sp. 4t3-1-2LB | reverse complement strand
CCTTGATGTGTTTCATCGCTGAAACACTAGGATCACAAAACACTTGATTGAAGTATTTTGAGAACTCATTTTGATTAAATATCGCTATTTAATCTCTACTATCAGCTTTCCAAATTGTTAAAGAGCGACCTCCATGGAAGGAGGAAGTGTCGAAAATCGTATGGAACGATTTCGACCGGGCTTAAAAAAGCCAAAGATAAATTGTTCACTTATCTTTGGCATTTCCATGACCATTAAACGAAAACAGTGACCACCAGAATAATGGTGGAGCTATGCGGGATCGAACCGCAGACCTCCTGCGTG
>NZ_JAFNJD010000160.1:0-304 GCF_017368415.1 Shewanella sp. 4t3-1-2LB | reverse complement strand
ACCTGAAGTCTAGGAATATCGGTGCCTTCACTCACCATTCCAACGCTGATAATCCACTGAGTGTTAGAGCATCTAAATCGCTCGATTTCTTCTATGGGCTTTTCGTCCAAATATGTAGCAATAGCGATCGATTGATTGAATTTTTCAACCAAAATTTTTGCAATGCTATGTGCATGCCTTACTGAGGCAGCAACAACTAACCCACCGGCTTGAAGTGATGTTTCACGTATTTCTGCCAATTTGGCACAGCCGAGGCTAAGCAGATGCTCCATAGCACTTTGGTTATGAATAATGCTTTGATATG
>NZ_JAFNJD010000015.1:0-70887 GCF_017368415.1 Shewanella sp. 4t3-1-2LB | reverse complement strand
CTAAATCGTTGGCATCAAACGGGCGAAGCCAGACACTGGTTAATGCCGATGAAGAAAGGCACACAGTTTGAAGTTATCACGAAACTCGGTCGACAAGATAAGCTCATTCGGCTGACGACTACAGCACAATCTCGTAAACAATTTAAAGAGTTACCTGAATTTATCGAGGTCCGATTGCTAACAAAAATGGTGAAAGGCAAAGAGTGTAATATCCTCACCTCGATGACTGACCCGCTGCGCTTCCCTAGTGCTGAAATCGTGGATTTATATAGTCACCGCTGGGAAATTGAGCTGGGCTATCGCGAGATGAAGCAGAGTTTACTCAACAGCGAATTTACGTTGAGGAGCAAGAAACCGGAGATGGTGAAGCAAGAACTCTGGGGTATCCTCTTGAGCTACAACATTATCCGCTATCAAATGGTAAAAATGGCGCAAAGCAAGCCAGGGTTATATGCCAACCAACTGAGTTTTACGACATGCGCCGTTGCGATAATCCATGTGATTTATGGCTTTTGGCTGGAAGCGGCTGGAACCATTCCTAAAAGGATTGATAGTTTACTCGCAGAAACCGAGCAGCATGTACTGCCAATACGAGGAGACTCAAGAGCTTACCCTCGGTGTGTTAGAGCAAAACCAAGGAAATATCCAGTCAAAAGAAAATGCCAGTCAGCTCTTAACTGACTGGCATTAGCCTAAATGGCGGTTTTATTATGTAGATGAATATTCAAACGCTTAATTACAGTTTTCAGGTTATCATCTTAGGTTAATCAACGATTGTTCAGCCTTTGAGCTTGAAAGCCAAATTTCTGCCCATATCATGTAGAACATGAAGGCATATCTGTTGCGGTTTACCCGCCTACTTACCTTAGCGCTGGCTGTCTGCCTGCTCACTACTGTCTATTCTGGCAATGCTGTTAATGCAACCTGGAAGGCGTTTACACAGCCTGACATCGCATCATCGTTTGTTGTAAACAAACAAACCGCTGAGGTGTATACAAGCAACTCTGATAAGCAGTTGCAGATCCACAGCCATTCAGCCCACAGTGATGGCTTGTGGTATGCCCCGGCTAGCCGTGAACGCTGCCTTAGCATGTCGGCATTGTCATCGGTGTTTAATCCGCCGATGTACGCGCTGGCGATAGTTTTACCTCAACCTGTGATCCCTCAGTTTACTAAGGGTTTCGCTATAACATTGCCCCGTCATCCGTGGACCTTGTCTTACCATAGCCGCAGTTTGCGGCTGAATGGCTGGAAAGAGTCAAATCTTCGATACCGTTTCAGCCAGCAGGCCTGAGGCGTTCTGTCTCACCGCTACCTAGCGGAAAATCTCTTATCGGATAGTTAACTTCGCTGTCACAGACGGTGACGTTATCTATACGGTTGTTGCGGCTATGCCGCTGCTCAACGAGACAGAGAGCAAACATGTTAATAGACTCAATTTTAAAGACGTCGCCTCGCCGACGTCCGCAGGCCTTGCTTAATCATTATGCGGTGTGGAAATATGTGGTGTTGGTACTAACCCTGGTTGTTATGGCATTCAGCGCATTACCCACCTGGTTTGGCGAAGATGCCGCAATTCAAATCTCCTCAAAAGCCGGACTCAGCCTCAATGCCCAGGAGATTGCACAAACGCTGGCGCAGCACCATATTCGCTTGAAGCGGTTGGATGCTGAGGCCCAACAGACTCAGGTAATTCTGGCCGATGAACAGCAACAGACAGCGGCAAAAGTTTTGCTGGCGCGTTTTGCCCGTGATCCAGAACAACTGACATTAGCGCTAACTCCTGCGGCACCTAGCTGGTTACTGGATCTTGGTTTCTCCCCGATAAAGCTCGGTTTGGATTTGCGCGGAGGCGTGCAATTTCTGCTAGATGTTGATATCACGCCAGTGTACCAGGCACAAGCTGCGGCACTGGCGGATGCTATGCGCGATTTTGCCTTAAAGCAGGGTATACGCAGTATACAAATTCAACCGGGGCACGAGGAGCAATTGCATCTTAGTTTTCCTGATAGTGCCAAAGCAGCCGTGCGTCAGTTTATCAACAGTCGCTATCCGCTATGGCAAGTGACTGTTGATGGTCGGCAACTGTTATTGCGATTAGCACCGCAAGAAAAAACCAATCTGCAGAACCTGACTGTGCAGCAGAATCTGCAAATTATGCGCAGCCGTATTGCAGGGCTAGGAATTACCGAGGCGTTGGTACAGCGCCAAGGTGAGAACCGTATCCGCATTGAACTGCCCGGTGTACAGGATCCCGCTACCGCTAAGCAGGTGATTGGGGCTACCGCAACACTGGCTTTTTATGAAGTTACTCAGGCCGCGGCTGGCAACACGCAGTTGATTAATGACCGCCGTGGCATGCCGATCTCGGTAGCACGACTGCCGGTGGTAACGGGTACTCACATCGTTGATGCCAGGGCCGGGAACGGTGAAATGGGTCAAGCCGAAGTTAACATCACTCTGGATGCGGAAGGGGGGCGGCTGATGACGGCATTTTCCAAAAATCATGTCGGCAAGGCGATGGCAACTGCATTTAGTGAATACGGTCGCGGCACGGATGGCAAGCTAACACAGCGAAACGAGATTATCAGCGTTGCTACCATCCAGTCGGTGTTACCTGAACGCTTCCGGATAACGGGTGTCGGCTCACC
The DNA here is from genome assembly GCF_017368415.1 of Shewanella sp. 4t3-1-2LB. Taxonomy (NCBI): domain Bacteria; kingdom Pseudomonadati; phylum Pseudomonadota; class Gammaproteobacteria; order Alteromonadales; family Shewanellaceae; genus Shewanella; species Shewanella sp. 4t3-1-2LB. The sequence goes on along the minus strand of NZ_JAFNJD010000015.1, from coordinate 68,236 downwards.
TCAGCAAGCGCAACAACTGGCATTGTTGTTACGCGCTGGTTCAATGACAGCACCAGTTACCATTGTGGAGGAGCGTACTATCGGCCCTAGTCTTGGTGCTGAGAATATCCACAACGGCTTTGCGGCGCTGGCATTAGGTTTAGGCATGACCTTGCTCTTTATGGCGCTGTGGTATCGCCGTTTAGGGTGGGTTGCCAATATCGCATTGCTGGCCAATATGGTGTTGTTGTTCGGGTTGTTGGCCTTGATCCCTGGCGCTGTATTGACGTTACCCGGAATCGCTGGGTTAGTCCTGACTGTCGGAATGGCCGTTGATACCAACGTGCTGATTTTTGAACGTATTCGCGACAAGTTACAAGAGGGTCGCAGCTTTGCACATGCTATCGATCGTGGCTTTGATAGCGCATTTTCGACTATTTTTGATGCCAATTTTACCACCATGATCACGGCTGTCGTGTTGTATGCCATCGGCAATGGACCGGTCCAAGGCTTTGCATTGACGCTGGGACTGGGGCTGATTACCAGCATGTTTACCGGCATTTTTGCTTCTCGCGCCATTATCAACCTGGCGTATGGCCGTAATTTCTCTCGTGAAGTGAGGGTCTGACATGAAATTTAAATATCCTACTCGCTGGCGCTATGCTTGCAGCGCGATTTCGGCATTGCTAATGATACTTTCCGTGGCGTTGATCAGCTGCCGAGGGCTGAATTTGGGCCTAGATTTTACTGGCGGGGTTGTGAGTGAAATCCGCGTTGATAGTCATCTGCGCGATACGACTATTCGTCCCATTTTGCAGCAAGCATATGGGCAAGATATTCACCTGATTGCGGCTGGGGAGCCTGGACGTTGGGTGTTGCGCTACCCAGTGCCAGCAGCGAATGCCACGCCACCGCAGATTGCGCAAGTTCTGGCGCCGTTACATACCAATGTGGAACTACTTAATACCAGTATTGTCGGGCCTCAGGTAGGTGCAGAGCTAGCGGAACAGGGCGGGCTGGCATTAGTGGTTGCTGTGGTTTGTATTCTGGGTTACCTGTCGTTCCGATTTGAGTGGCGACTTGCGAGTGGGGCGTTATTGGCCTTGGTACATGACGTGATTTTTGTCGTGGCGTTTTTTGCAGCCACACAAATGGAGTTTAACCTGACGGTGTTAGCGGCCGTATTGGCAATTTTGGGGTACTCATTGAATGACTCTATCATCATTGCTGACAGGATCCGCGAGCTGTTAATTGCTAAACCTGACATCCCCTTGCCTCACATTAACAATATGGCGATTGCGGCAACTTTTTCACGAACTATGGTGACATCTGGCACAACCCTGCTGACAGTTGCCGCATTGTGGCTTATGGGGGGCGAACCGCTACGCGGATTTTCTATAGCGATGTTTATTGGCATTCTCACCGGCACCTTTTCGTCGATATCCGTGGGTACTTCGGTACCTGAATGGTTGGGATTATCCAGTGAGCATTATCGGTCGCAGGTGTTGCCACAACAGCCCTGATTAAGTCTGACTTAATGCGGTTTTGCCACAATAGCCGGGAGTGAAGCGGTTAAAACAACAAGGCCACCGACGGGTGGCCTTGTTGCAGAAGGGAGATTATTTGGCTTTAGGCAAAGCGATTTTTTTCTCTTCAGACTGGCGATAAAGCACCAGTATGTGCCCGATAACCTGCACTTTTTCGGATTGAGTTTCACGAACGATGGCATCGACGATAGCATTTTTTAGCTCACGATCTTCTGCTGCCACTTTCACTTTGATCAATTCGTGATAAGCCAGTGCGTTATCAATTTCAGCCAGTACCCCTTCAGTCAAGCCATTGGCACCAAGCAGTACCACAGGTTTCAGACTGTGAGCCAGTCCTTTTAAATACTGTTTCTGTTTGGTTGTCAGATTCATTTTTACCAACTTTTGCTGAGTTACTGTTGAAAAGCCGATATTCTACCCTTATATCACTGGCGTGTAACTCTGATTTGTAGCGGATGTTTGATGGTAGGAAAGAAACGTAGCGCTAGCTCAACGCGCTGGATGCAGGAACACTTTGATGATCATTATGTAAAGCTAGCGCAAAAGCGTGGCCTGCGTTCGCGGGCGGCTTTTAAGTTGGAAGAGTTACAACAAAAAGATCAGCTAATTAAACCGGGAATGACCGTTGTCGATTTGGGTGCCGCTCCCGGTGGCTGGTCTCAGGTTGCGGTCAAACTTGTTGGTGAGCAGGGCAAATTGGTTGCCTGTGATATTTTACCGATGGACCCAATCGTTGGTGTCGATTTCCTTCAAGGCGATTTTCGTGAAGAATCGGTACTGGAAACTTTATTGCAGATGGTCGGGGATGACAAAGTAGATGTGGTACTGTCGGATATGGCACCAAATATGAGTGGCTCCGATGCGACGGACCAGCCGCGGGCCATGTATCTGGTCGAACTGGCACTCGATATGTGTCATCAAGTGCTGGCTCCCGGTGGCAGTTTCGCGGTCAAAGTATTCCAGGGAGAAGGGTTTGATGAGTATATGAAGGCGGTCAAGCAGGCATTTACCACTGTTAAAACCCGTAAACCGGAGTCATCAAGAGCCCGTTCCCGCGAGGTGTATCTGGTGGCTACTGGCTACAAGTTGTAGTAACCTGAAAGAGTAAGTCTTAAGACTGAGAGGTTCAATAATTGAGTGACATGGCAAAAAATCTGATTCTCTGGGTCGTCATCGCCGTCGTGCTGATGTCCGTATTCCAGGGGTTCTCGCCGTCTTCTTCTTCATCGCAGAAGATGGAATATTCCACGTTTCTGGATGATGTTCGTTCTGGGCAGGTTGCGTCCGTGGAGTTCAAGAGCGATCAGCGCACCATTGAGGGTGTGACTAAAGGCGGTGAGAAATTTGTCACCGTGATGCCAATTTACGACCAGGATTTGATTAACGATCTCGACCGTAAAGGTGTGACCATGAAAGGACAGGAAGCGGAAGAATCCGGTTTCCTGACCCAGATTTTCATCTCTTGGTTCCCAATGCTGCTACTGATAGGTGTATGGATTTTCTTCATGCGGCAGATGCAGGGTGGTGGCGGCAAAGGCGCAATGTCCTTTGGTAAGAGCAAAGCCAAGCTGATGAGTGAAGATCAGATTAAAACCACCTTTGCTGATGTCGCTGGGTGTGATGAAGCCAAAGAAGAAGTGAAAGAAATGGTGGACTACCTGCGGGATCCCACCAAATTCCAGAAACTGGGTGGCCGCATACCAACAGGTGTATTGATGGTGGGGCCTCCAGGAACAGGTAAGACTCTGCTGGCTAAGGCGATTGCGGGTGAAGCTAAAGTACCGTTCTTCACTATCTCCGGTTCGGACTTTGTGGAGATGTTTGTCGGTGTCGGCGCTTCTCGCGTTCGAGATATGTTTGAACAGGCCAAGAAATCTGCCCCTTGTATTATCTTCATTGATGAAATTGATGCCGTAGGCCGTCAACGTGGTGCTGGGCTCGGTGGCGGGCATGACGAGCGTGAACAGACCCTCAACCAATTGCTGGTAGAGATGGATGGCTTTGAAGGTAACGAAGGCGTGATCGTTATCGCCGCAACTAACCGCCCTGACGTATTAGATTCAGCGTTGCTGCGTCCTGGGCGTTTCGACCGACAAGTGGTAGTTGGACTGCCAGATGTGCGTGGTCGCGAGCAGATCCTTAAAGTGCATATGCGCAAAATCCCAGTAGCTGATGATGTTCAGGCTAGCGTGATTGCCCGCGGGACTCCTGGTTTTTCCGGTGCCGATTTGGCAAACCTAGTGAATGAGGCGGCCTTGTTTGCGGCCCGTGGCAATCGCCGGGTTGTGACCATGGAAGAGTTTGAACGTGCTAAAGATAAGATCATGATGGGCGCTGAACGCCGTTCTATGGTGATGTCTGAGCAGGAAAAAGAGTCTACTGCCTACCATGAAGCGGGTCATGCGATAGTCGGTTGTTTGGTGCCGGAACATGATCCTGTGCATAAAGTTACCATCATCCCGCGTGGACGTGCGTTAGGGGTAACATTCTTCTTGCCCGAAGCAGATTCCATCAGTGAAAATCGCCGTAAACTCGAAAGCCGGATTTCCGTGGCTTATGGCGGTCGTTTAGCGGAAGAGATTATTTATGGGCCGGAAAAAGTTTCTACCGGTGCATCTCAGGATATCAAACAGGCTACCGCTATCGCCCGTAATATGGTAACGCAATGGGGCTTCTCAGAAAAACTGGGGCCGCTACTTTACGCTGAAGAAGAGGGTGAAGTATTTCTTGGCAGATCGATGGCGAAAGCCAAACATATGTCCGATGAAACGGCGGCGATTATCGATGCAGAAGTGAAAGCCTTGATTGAACGTAATTACCAACGGGCGCGGCAGCTATTGAATGACAATATCGATATTCTGCATGCGATGAAGGATGCATTGATCAAGTATGAAACGATTGATGCTAAGCAGATCGCAGACTTGATGGCACGTCGTGATGTGCGTCCGCCCGCGGACTGGAATATGGATGACAAAGATTCTACGGGAGGGAATAGTCGGCCTCATGTTGATGAGCCTCAGACAGAAGCTTCACCTGCTGATCTTTCTAAGCCTGGCGAGACTCATTAGGTCTCATACGACTTAGTATTTCTGAAAACCCCGAGAGGGGTTTTCTGTTTTTCTAACAGTGACTTTTTCAGATATTTCTCGGTGAATATCTGTACAGGAGGCCGGGTGTTTGAATTGGTGTCAGGCAAAAAACGCCTGAATTTAGATGAGCCCAAGGTGATGGGGATACTGAATGTGACCCCAGATTCTTTTTCTGACGGCGGACAATTTCGCGCCTTTGACGCGGCATGTCGTCATGCCGATGAGATGATTGCAGCCGGGGCTCATTTTATTGATATTGGCGGAGAATCCACTCGTCCTGGGGCGGCTGATGTCAGTGTCTCTGAGGAATTGCAGCGGGTGGTGCCATTGGTGGAATATGTGGTGGCAAACTCTGATGTGTGGATTTCAGTAGATACCAGTAAACCTGAGGTGATGGCTGCCTCAGTTGCTGCTGGTGCACATTTAATCAATGATATTCGCAGCTTAACTGAGCCTGGTGCGCTTGAAGTCGCGGCTCAATTGCAGGTGCCTGTTTGTATTATGCATATGCAGGGACAACCGCGCACAATGCAAGCCGCACCTCAGTATCAGAACTTACTGGCGGAAGTCAGCGATTACTTTGACGCACAAATTGCCCGTTGCACGGCGGCTGGCCTATCACGGTCAATGTTGTTGCTGGACCCAGGATTTGGTTTCGGTAAAACCCTAGAACATAATTATCAGCTATTGGCCCATCTGCAGGATTTCGCAAAGTTTGATTTACCTTTGCTGATCGGATTGTCACGTAAGAGTATGATTGGCAATCTTCTGGGGCGCCCAGTGGCTGAACGTTTAGCGGGTAGCCTCAGTGGTGCGCTACTGGCAGCGATGCATGGCGCCCACATTCTCCGAGTACATGACGTACCGGAAACCTTGGATGTTTTGAGAGTATTGGCGGCAACTCGGGCTGCCGACTGAAATAGTGAAACAGTGCAGTAACCTGCTGGCCTGAAGGCGAGGTTATGGAGTAAGCAAACGTGAGTTCAACAAGAAAGTTTTTTGGTACCGATGGTGTTCGCGGCAAGGTAGGCTCTGGCAAAATGACGCCGGAATTGGCGTTAAAACTGGGATGGGCAGCAGGTCGCGTGTTATCTCGTACCGGTACCAGAAAAGTGCTGATTGGTAAGGATACCCGTATTTCCGGTTATATGTTTGAGTCGGCGCTGGAGGCGGGGTTGTCAGCCGCAGGGCTGAATGTGTTGTTAATGGGACCCATGCCTACCCCGGCGGTAGCATATTTAACCCGTACGTTTCGTGCTGAAGCCGGGGTGGTGATCAGTGCATCACACAACCCCTACTATGACAATGGTATCAAGTTTTTTTCATCTACAGGTACCAAACTCGATGATGAGTTAGAGCTGGAAATTGAAGCCGAGCTGGAAAAACCACTGGATTGCGTGGAATCGCATCTGCTCGGGAAGGTTTCCCGTATTACTGATGCTGCCGGACGCTATATCGAATATTGCAAAGGTAATTTCCCAGCAGATCAAACCCTAGAAGGACTGAAACTGGTCGTTGATTGTGCGCACGGGGCAACCTATCACATAGCACCAAATGTGTTTCGAGAACTGGGGGCCGAAGTGATCGTCATTGGTGACAAGCCCAATGGTACCAATATCAACGATCAGGTAGGTGCTACCGCAATGGCAAAGATTTGTGAAACCGTATTGGCGGAACAGGCCGATCTTGGTATTGCGTTAGACGGTGATGGTGACCGTATCATGATGGTCAACCGCAACGGCGAGGTTATCGATGGTGACCAGATCCTTTACATCCTAGCCAAAGATGCATTGAACCGCGGTGTACTTAAAGGCGGGGTGGTGGGCACTCAGATGTCTAATCTAGGACTGGAGTTGGCGCTCAAAGCCTTGGACATTCCTTTTTTGCGCTCCAAAGTGGGTGACCGTTATGTCATGGAACTACTCACTGAAAGAGGTTGGCGCATCGGCGGTGAAAACTCCGGCCATATTGTTAATCTCGACCACGGCACTACCGGTGACGGCATTGTCGCTGGTATCCAAGTGTTGGCGGCAATGCGGCGCAGTGATATGACGCTTGAGCAACTGACTGCACCCGTAACCTTGCTACCACAAGTGTTGGTTAATGTGCGCTTTGAAGGTACAAAAGATCCGCTGCAGGCAGCAGCAGTGAAATTTGCCGTAGCTGAGGTTGAACGAGCCCTTGGTGAACGTGGCCGGGTATTGCTGCGTAAATCCGGTACTGAGCCGTTGATCCGTGTGATGGTAGAAGGGGATGATGAAGCCTTGGTGAAGCAATATGCTGAACAGATAGCAACCGCCGTCACAACCGCTGTTAGCTAACTTTATTGCTAGAATAATTGATATAAATTAAGAGGTTAGTTTTTTGCTATTGAGCATTTGCCGCTGTTGAGTGTAAAAAGTAGTCGAACACGCGGCAAATCGCAAAAATTACCCAGACGAGTATTGTAACTTCATAAGTGGTTCGCTATTATTCACGCCGCTTTCAAAGGAGATGGTGATGGCTCTCAGACGCCCAATGGTCGCCGGCAACTGGAAGATGAACGGTAGTGCGCAGTTAGCGCAGGAACTGTTCAAAAAGTTTGCCGCTAAGCTACATAACGACGCCGTGGAAGTCGTACTTTGCCCTCCTGCTGTGTACTTAGAAAGTGTAAGGCAGCAGTTGGAAGCCAATAAAGAAGCGTTGAACGGTTCTGTTGTTCGTATGGGCGCACAGAATTTAAGTCAGCACGATTTTGGTGCTTATACCGGGGAGATTTCCGGTTCAATGCTCAGTGAAGTTGGATGCCGATATGTCATCATTGGTCATTCCGAACGTCGTAGAATGTATGGTGAAACCAGTAATATCGTGGCTGATAAATTTGCAGCTGCCCAGAAACATGGTTTGACCCCTATTCTGTGTGTCGGTGAATCCGGTCCGGCGCGAGAAGCTAGGCGAACTTTTGAAGTGATCGCAGAAGAGCTGGATGTGGTGATTGAGAAAAACGGCACCATGGCTTTTGATAATGCGATTATAGCCTACGAACCTTTGTGGGCTGTAGGTACCGGGAAAAGCGCAACACCGGAACAGGCGCAAGAAGTTCATGCGTTTATTCGCAAGCGACTTTCCGAAGTTTCCCCTTATATTGGGGAAAATATCCGCATCCTCTATGGTGGCAGTGTTACACCCACAAATGCGGCGGATTTATTCGCACAGCCAGATGTGGATGGTGGACTAATAGGTGGTGCCAGTTTAAACTCTACCGAATTTTTGAGTTTATGTACCATAGCGATGAGCGCATAAGTTATGTATGAAGTTCTGATTGTTGTTTACTTGTTGGTTGCACTTGGACTGATTTTTCTGATCCTGATCCAGCAAGGTAAAGGTGCTGATATGGGGGCCTCTTTTGGTGCCGGCGCATCAGCTACGCTGTTTGGATCCTCAGGTTCTGGTAATTTCCTAACCCGTTCCACAGCGATTCTGGCAATCGTATTTTTTGTGTTGAGTTTGGTGATCGGCAATCTAAGTGCCAACCATAACAAGCAGGAAGATACTTGGAAAAATCTAGGCGCTGCTGAACAAACCCAGCAAGCTCCTCAGCCAGAAAAACCAGCGCCAAAGTCAGAAGATAAAATTCCTGACTAAGTAGAATTTGCCGGGGTGGTGAAATTGGTAGACGCGCAGCCTTGAGGTGGCTGTGACCTAACGGTCGTGCGGGTTCAAGTCCCGCCCTCGGCACCACAAATATGACCAGGATAAGGCATTAAATATTCCTGAGTTATTGCAAGTTGAAGGTCGAATCAGTAAACTTGCTGCAATTGACGCGGGGTGGAGCAGCCTGGTAGCTCGTCGGGCTCATAACCCGAAGGTCGTCGGTTCAAATCCGGCCCCCGCAACCAGTTCCCGGTGTTGAATTCCAACGTGAAGTCAGTGCTGAATTACAGGTAATAAAATTAGAATAACCTCGTAATAAACGGGGTTTTTTGTTATCTGGGATGTAGTATTTTACTGCCTAAAAGGTAGTGCGATATCGGGGCTCTATAGCCCTTTTTGTTTTTTCAGGAGTGTAATTTGGCAACTTTGGAGTCAAAGCTGGAAGAGATGCTGCGGCCTACTATTGAAGCGCTGGGATACCAGTTATGGGGGCTGGAGTTCGTGAAGGCTGGCAAGCATTCAACACTACGCTTGTTTATTGACAGCGAGCAGGGTGTTAACGTCGAAGATTGTGCCAACGCCAGCCGCCAGGTGAGTGCGTTGATGGACGTTGAAGACCCCATCCCTTCTGAATACACCCTAGAAGTTTCCTCCCCTGGTCTGGATCGGCCGCTGTTCATTGCCGAACAGTATCAGCGATATCTCGGAGAGGAAGTTAAAGTTCAGCTGACTATGCCGGTAGCGGGTAGTCGCAATTTGAAAGGTACCGTACTGCGGGTAGAGGGGCAGATGATAACCCTCAACGTATCCGGTAATGAATTGATTATTGCCTTGGATAACATCCGTAAAGGCAACCTAATTGCAAAGTTTTGATGGATTCAAGGTGAACGAGGCAAGACGATGAATAAAGATATTTTGCTGGTCGCTGAAGCGGTGTCCAATGAAAAAGCCGTACCCCGTGAGAAGATTTTCGAAGCCTTGGAAATTGCGCTGGCTACTGCTACTAAAAAGAAATATGAAGGCGATATTGATGTGCGCGTAGCCATCGATCGCAAGACCGGTGACTATGAGACCTTCCGCCGTTGGTTGGTGGTTGATAGTCAAGGTGAAACGCTGGAAAACCCCTATCGTGAGATTACGCTGGAGGCCGCCCAATTTGACAATCCAGAGATCCAAGCTGGGGATTATGTAGAAGACGAAATCGAATCAGTGCAGTTCGATCGTATTACTACCCAAACGGCCAAACAGGTCATTGTGCAGAAGGTTCGCGAAGCGGAACGTGCTCAAGTGGTCGAACAGTTCCTGGATAAAGAAGGCGAACTGGTGACGGGTGTAGTGAAAAAATCCAACCGTGACAGCGTCATCGTGGACTTGGGTAGCAATGCCGATGGTGTGCTGTACAAAGAAGACTTGATCCCACGGGAAACTTTCCGCCCAGGTGACCGCGTGCGTTCATTGTTGTATGCCGTGCGTCCAGAAGCCCGCGGGGCACAACTATTTTTGACGCGCTCCAAGCCAGAAATGCTGATTGAGTTGTTCCGCATTGAAGTACCGGAAATCGCTGATGAAATGATTGAAGTGATGGGCGCTGCCCGTGACCCAGGCTCTCGAGCCAAAATTGCGGTGAAGTCTAATGACCGCCGCATCGATCCTATCGGTGCTTGTGTGGGTATGCGTGGCGCTCGTGTTCAGGCGGTAACCAATGAGTTGGGTGGTGAACGTATTGATATCGTCTTGTGGGACGATAACCCGGCACAGTTTGTTATCAATGCCATGGCGCCTGCGGATGTTTCTTCCATCATTGTGGATGAAGACAAGCATGCGATGGATATAGCGGTTGAAGCAGACAGTCTGGCTCAGGCCATTGGCCGTAATGGTCAGAACGTGCGTTTAGCCACTCAGCTGACCGGCTGGGAACTGAATGTCATGACTGTAGATGAAATGAACGCGAAACATCAGGCTGAGAGTGCCAAAGTTAAAAACCTGTTCATGAAAGCATTGCACGTGGATGAGGATTTTGCTCAGGTATTAGCTGATGAAGGATTTGCAACCCTGGAAGAGGTAGCGTACGTACCCGTTTCCGAATTGCTGTCCATAGATGGGTTTGATGAAGATATTGTCAATACGCTGAGAGAACGTGCGAAAGCGGCTTTATCTACCCGAGCGCTGGCTTCGGAAGAAGCCTTGGATGGTGCGCAACCGAGTGAAGAGTTACTGGAACTTGAGGGTATGGAACGTCATACCGCATTTAGCCTCGCCAGTAAAGGCATAGTAACTCTTGAAGATTTAGCCGAACAAGGCGTAGATGATTTGATCGAAATTGAACAAATGACAGAAGAAAAAGCAGGTGAGCTTATCATGGCGGCCCGCAATATCTGTTGGTTTGGCGATGAAGAGTAAGTCGATCAACAGGGGGAAGTAACTGATGGCAGAAACTACTGTAGAAAAGTTGGCCATGGAAGTTGGAAAAGATGTTGATCGGCTGATCGAACAATTTTCCAAAGCCGGCATAAAGAAGAAACGCAATGATCGCGTGACTGAATCTGAAAAACACCAACTGCTGGAACATCTGAAACAGCAGCATGGTCAGGACAGCGCGCCAGCGCGGATGACATTACAGCGCAAGACCGTGTCTACGCTGAGTGTGTCCGGTTCTGGTGGTCAATCAAAAGATGTCAAAGTGGAAGTGCGTAAAACGCGTACCTTCGTAAAACGCGACCCAGCCGAGCTGGCGCGTCAGGCTGCCGAAGCGGAAGCCAAGGCGAAAGCCGAAGCTGAGGCCAAAGCCAAAGCGGAAGCGGAAGCCAAGGCGCGAGCTGAAGCAGAAGCTAAGGCCAAGGCCGCCAAAGCCGAAGCGGAGGCCAAGGCAAAGGCCGAAGCTAAAGCGAAAGCCGAAGCTGAAACTGATGTCGCTAAAGCTAAACCGGTGGAACTAACCCCCGAGCAGGCCGCCGCCGCTGAAGCTGCGCGCATAGAAGCGGCTCGACTGAAGGCAGCTCAGGAAGAAGCCGTACGTCGCAAAGCGGATGAGGAAGCGGCAAAGGCCGCTGCCGAAGCGCGTCGTTTGGCTGAAGAGAATGAAAAGCGTTGGGCGGAAGAAGAACGCCAGCGTCTAGAAGCGGAAAATCGTAACGATCACCATATCACCACCTCTAAAGTGGCGCGAGCTGCCGAAGATACCAGTGATATGGATGAAGAGCGCTCTGGCCGCCGTAACCGTCATAAGAGCACAGGTAAAAAACGTTCTAAGGAAGAACGCCTGAGCCGTGATGGTGGTAAAGAGCGGATGTTGCGCTCAAAAGCCCCTCAGTCTATGAAGCATGGGTTTAATAAACCCGTTGCTGCGGTAAACCGTGATGTGCGCATTGGTGAAACTATCACTGTTAACGATCTGGCACAGCGTATGGCAGTCAAGGCCACTGAAATCATTAAAGCTATGATGAAAATGGGCTCGATGGTCACCATTAACCAGGTGTTGGATCAGGAAACTGCACAACTGGTTGCCGAGGAAATGGGTCATAAAGTGATTCTGGTGCGTGAAAACGAACTGGAGCATGAAGTACTGGCCGACCGTGATGGTGAAGATGTCAAAGTAGAGCCCCGCGCACCTGTGGTGACCATTATGGGGCATGTTGACCACGGCAAAACGTCACTGCTTGACTATATCCGTCGCACTAAGGTGGCAGCTGGCGAAGCGGGTGGCATCACTCAGCATATCGGTGCTTACCATGTGCAGACTGATAACGGCATGATCACCTTCCTCGATACCCCAGGACACGCCGCATTTACCGCGATGCGTGCACGTGGTGCCCAAGCGACCGATATCGTGATTCTGGTGGTTGCCGCCGATGATGGCGTCATGCCGCAAACCATCGAAGCTATCCAGCACGCCAAAGCTGGCGGTGCGCCGCTGATTGTGGCTGTCAACAAGATTGATAAGCCAGAAGCTGACGTGGAACGGGTGAAGAGCGAGTTGTCACAGTATGGCGTTATGTCTGAAGATTGGGGCGGACAGAACATGTTTGTCTACGTTTCCGCCAAGACAGGCCAAGGCGTCGATGAATTGTTGGAAGCGATTCTGCTAGAAGCCGAAGTCCTAGAACTGACTGCCGTCAGAGACGGAATGGCTGCAGGTGTGGTTATCGAATCCAAACTGGACAAAGGGCGTGGCCCGGTGGCTACGGTACTGGTTCAGGAAGGCACTCTGCATCAAGGGGATATCGTACTGTGTGGTCTGGAATACGGTAAAGTCCGCGCAATGAAGGACGAAGATGGTAACAGCATTACTGAAGCTGGCCCATCGATTCCGGTAGAGATCCTCGGTCTTTCCGGTGTGCCATCAGCAGGTGATGAAGCCACCGTTGTGAAAGATGAACGTAAGGCCCGTGAAGTTGCGTTATATCGTCAGGGCAAATTCCGTGAAGTGAAACTGGCGCGTCAGCAGAAAGCCAAGTTGGAAAACATGTTTGCCAACATGACTGAAGGCGAAATTCAGGAACTGAATATTGTACTGAAGGCTGACGTTCAAGGTTCTCTGGAAGCGATTTCAGATTCTCTGACTAAATTGTCTACCGATGAAGTCAAAGTGAACATCATCGCCAGCGGTGTTGGTGCATTGACAGAAACCGACGCTACTCTGGCGGCAGCTTCTAACGCCATTATGGTAGGCTTCAACGTTCGTGCAGACGCGCAAGCACGTAAAACGATTGAAAGTGAAAGCGTCGATTTGCGCTACTACAGTGTGATCTACGATTTGATTGACGAAGTGAAGGCTGCCATGAGTGGTATGCTGGCGCCGGAATTCAAACAGCAGATCATCGGTATGGCGGAAGTCCGTGACGTGTTCAAGTCACCAAAACTGGGTGCTATCGCAGGTTGTATGGTCACCGAAGGTCAGGTGAAGCGCAGTGCGCCTATCCGAGTGCTGCGTGATAACGTGGTGATCTTCGAAGGTGAACTGGAATCTCTGCGACGCTTCAAAGATGACGTCAGCGAAGTTCGAGCGGGTACTGAGTGTGGTATCGGTGTGAAGAACTATAATGATGTTCGCGTAGGCGATCAGATCGAAGTATTTGAAACCGTCGAAGTCGCCCGGACACTCTAAACAGGCTGTTGCGACGAATAAGGGCGGCTTCGGCCGCCTTTCTTAATTTGGGGGAATAAGATAATGGCAAGAGAATTTAGCCGTACTCGACGCATAGCACAGCAGTTACAGCAAGAGCTGGCTTTTGTGCTACAACGTGATATGAAAGATCCCCGGATTGGCATGGTGACAGTAAATGATGTTGACGTGTCACGGGATCTGAGTTTTGCCAAGGTGTATGTCACCCTGTTTGAAGAAGACCCAGAGCGTATCCAGGAAAAAATGGCCGCACTCACCAAGGCAGCGCCTTATGTCCGTACATTGGTTGCCGGTCGCATGCAATTGCGGGTCATGCCGGAACTGCGTTTCGTCTACGACAAATCCTTGGTTGAAGGGATGCGTATGTCTAATCTGGTAACTCAGGTTGTGAATAGCGATAAAGCTAAACATCAGCAGTCTGAACATGATGATGAAACATCCGGGGATGAGGAAAACAACTAATGGCAAAACGACCTAAGGGCCGTTTCGTAGATGGTGTTGTGCTGTTGGATAAACCCACCGGCATGAGTTCCAATCACGCATTACAGAAAGTTAAGCGGATTTATAATGCGGTTAAGGCGGGTCATACTGGTGCGCTCGACCCTTTAGCCACGGGAATGCTGCCGGTTTGCCTAGGTGAAGCAACTAAGTTTTCACAGCATCTGTTGGATGCCGACAAACGTTATCTGGTTACCGCTAAGCTCGGCGTTCGTACCGATACCAGTGATGCTGATGGTGAAGTGGTCAGCACCCGGCCGTTGACTTTCAGTTCGGCGCAACTCGAAACCGCGTTAGCGCATTTTCGCGGTGACACCTTACAGGTGCCTTCGATGTTTTCGGCCCTGAAATATCAAGGACAACCTCTTTATAAATATGCCCGCGAGGGCAAAGACGTGCCACGAGAAGCGCGGCCGATTACAGTGTACGAGCTCAAGTTTATCGCGCTGACAGATGATGAACTGACGCTGGAAATTCACTGCTCTAAAGGTACCTATATTCGTACTATTGTGGATGATCTTGGTGAACTGCTTGGTTGTGGTGCGCATGTGATTATGCTGCGGCGTTTACAGGTTGGTCATTATCCCTATGAACGTATGGTCACGCTGGAGCAACTACAACAGTTGTTCGATGAGGCGATAGCACAGGAGATTGCACCGTCACAGTTATTAGATCCATTGTTGCTACCTGCCGATGCGGCCGTGGCAGATCTTGATGAATGTAATGTCCCAGAAGCATTAGGGACTTACCTGTTGCACGGTAATCCGGTGCGGGTCAATGGATTAAAACCAGCGGCATTGGTGCGTATCACCTTGGGGGAAGCACGTCGATTTATCGGCGTAGGCACCATGAACGATGATGGTTTACTAGCCCCTAAACGCCTTATAGTCATGCACGAGACTACTGTTGACTGAACTTGCACTGTAATAGGTAACAGGTTATTATTCTGCGCCCCTCGGCTGAGTTAGTGATCGGCTGAGGTCATTTGATTAAATATTTGGAGAGACTCATGTCACTAAGTACTGAAAAGAAAGCTGAAATCCTGGCTGAATTTGGCCGCGGCGAAAACGATACTGGCTCACCTGAAGTTCAGGTTGCCCTGTTGACTGCTCAGATCAATCATCTGCAGGATCATTTCAGAGAACACGCAAAAGATCATCACTCTCGCCGTGGTCTGTTGCGCATGGTTAGCTCTCGTCGTAAGTTGTTGAGCTATCTGCAGAAGAAAGATGCTGAACGTTATGCTGCTTTGATCCAGAAACTGGGTCTGCGTCGCTAATCAGTTTCTCATCGAAAGAGGAGGCTTACGCCTCCTTTTTTGATCTATTCTTTGAACAATCAAAGCCCTACCTTACTGGGCTGTGCTACCACATAACGCTTTTCAAACTCTGCCAACGGCAATGGCTCGCTAAAGTAGAAGCCTTGACCGATACCACAACCATGACTTTCCAACCAGTCTAGCTGTTGTTTATTTTCAATCCCTTCCGCAATAATTTGTAACCCTAATTGCTTGCCTAACGTCAGAATAGTGGAAGCGATAGCGCTATTACCCGGTAGTTCAGAAATAAATGCGCGATCAATTTTGAGTGTCGTCAGTGGTAGCCGACGCAGATAAGACAGCGATGAATAACCAGTTCCGAAGTCATCCACCGCAATACCAAAGCCTGCAGATTGCAATTGTTGCAGCTTTAATACTGCCTGCTCGACATCATTCATAAAGGCTGTTTCGGTGATTTCGATTTCCAGATACTCAGGTTTTATCTGATAGCGCATTGCCGAACGTTTAATATGTGGAATAAGCCCAGGATCGGCGAATTGCTTTGTGGATACGTTACAGGCAATAGTGGTCTGGAAGTTGTAAAGTTTTTGCCACATATTGAGTGTCTTGCAACTTTGCTCAATTACCCATTCCCCGATTGCCACAATAATGCCGGTTTCTTCTGCAATGGGAATAAAAGTCATTGGGCTGACAAGTTTGTCTCCCCGTTGCCAGCGGATCAGGGCTTCGCAACCAATCAAATGGCCGCTTCGTAGATCCAGCTGTGGTTGGAAATACAACACAAACTCGTCATTTTTGATGGCGTCGTGCAGCGAGGCTTCTGTTCGCAAACGAGTAACGGCACGTTCTGTCATCTGTTGCTTGAAAAATGCCCAGTGGTTGGAGCCTGCAGCTTTGGCGCTATACATGGCAATGTCGGCATGGCGGATCAGATCTTCCGCTGTTTCACCATCGTCAGGGTAAAACGAGATCCCCACTGATGCCGCAGGATGTACAGTATGGTCGCCCAGCTTAATGGTCATCTTTAACTGTTCAAAAAGTTTTTCCACAAAATCTGCTACTTGGCTAGGAGAATGCAGATCTTCGGCCAGAATTACAAACTCGTCACCACCCAAGCGCACCACTAATCCTCGGTTGTCTACAAAACGTTTCAGTAGCAGTGCAATACGGATCAAATATTGATCGCCTAACGAATGTCCCAATGAGTCATTGATATTTTTAAACCGATCTAAGTCAATAAACAGCAGCGCTAGGTTACTTTTGCGAACATTTGCTCGCTGAATCGCAACTGTGAGGGTTTCCAACAGCAGCGTACGGTTTGGTAACCCGGTAAGTGAATCTCGGGTCGCCATTTTCCTGAGTTTTTCTTGGGCCTTACTGAATTGCACCAAAATTTGATTTAATTTCGAGGCAACCAATCCTAATTCATCGTCTTTGTGGTTGTTTAGTAGTGGTAACAGATGCTCGTCAGGGCATTCGGGATCGATGCGGTCAATCGCTTCACCGATTCTCGCAATGGGTTGCGTCAGAAATCGGTGAAATACCAAAGATAACACTAGGGTAATAAAGAGGGCTCGTGCCAGCGTCGCCGTAAAACTCACTTTTAACTGGCTGATCAGTCGCTCTGTTAACTCGCGGGTATTGTAATTTATCTGCAGCGTGCCTATTAACTGTGGTTTTTCGTCATTTCCTAGGTATGTAGGCTGATGCAGTTGACGGTTGATTTGGCGAAATTCACCAAATAACTTCAGGCTGATGGCAGAAAAGATATCGTCCGGCAGAGATGTTGTGTTACCCACACTAACAAAGGTATTGCCATCATCTAGGGTAATGATGGCTGAACCGACATAATCGACTTTCAGTAAACCTTCCAGCGTTTGTTTGGCAAGATTGTCATCCAGTGCCCAAACCGCATTTTCTACGGGCTGTTCAACAGAATCGACAACTTCTTTTTGGCTGCGCTTTAGCGTTTCACGTTCGGTGGATAGCACCATCAAAATTTCAACGATAAAGATAGCAATAGCGAAAAAAAGCGCTGTAAATACCACCAGATTGGTTTGTTTCCACGTCAACGACTTGAAACGTCTGGCCCGCATCCGCTTCTTCCTTTGCATCTAAGCCCTTTTTAAAGGCACCGTCGGTTTATATACGAATAATGTTAGTCCATAACTGCATATTTTATGGAATGAATCCCAGAGATCTTACTTTATGGGAAAGTTGTTGTTTTGTCACTTGGTTACGCTCTTTATCTGTACAACTGCTTTGCAGTATACTTACGCGCGAATTCAAGGTTATTGAAATTAAGGAATGGGTCACGTGAATCCAATAGTAAAAAGTTTTAAATATGGTCAGCACACAGTTTCTCTGGAAACAGGCGTAATCGCACGCCAGGCCGATGGTGCCGTTCTTGCAAGTATGGGCGACACCACCGTTCTGGTAACCGTAGTCGGTAAGAAAGAATCAGACCCAAGCCGTGACTTCTTTCCTCTTACTGTTAACTATCAGGAAAAAACCTATGCAGCCGGTAAAATTCCCGGTGGTTTTTTCAAACGCGAAGGTCGTCCCTCCGAAGATGAAACGTTGGTTGCCCGTTTAATCGATCGTCCTATACGTCCTCTGTTTCCCGATGGTTTCACCAATGAAGTTCAGGTCATCATTACTGTGGTTTCAGTCGATCCGCAGATTGATCCAGATATCATCTCGATGATTGGTACTTCAGCTGCATTGGCTATTTCTGGTATTCCATTTAATGGTCCGTTGGGTTCCGCCCGGGTGGGTTACATTAATGGTGAATATGTCCTGAATCCAAGTGTTGCGGAGCTGGATAACAGCGATTTGGACTTGGTTGTTGCCGGTACTAAAAATGCGGTACTGATGGTGGAATCGGAAGCGAATATTCTGCCAGAGGAAGTGATGCTGGGTGCGGTCGTTTATGGTCACGAGCAGCAGCAAGTGGTTATCGAGGCCATTGCTGAATTCCAGAAAGAAGCCGGTAAACCTCGTTGGGATTGGACTGCGCCAGTAAAAAATGAAACGCTGGCAGAGAAGATCAAAGCGCTTGCCGAAGCAGATTTTACTGCCGCTTATCAGATTACTGCCAAGCAGGAACGTTATCAGGCTGTGGCAGATATCAAGAAAGCCGTGGTTGAAAAGTTACTAGCTGAAGATCCGCAACTGGATACCACTGAGGCTGACAACTTGCTCGGTAGTTTGGAAAAACGCGTAGTACGTAGCCGTATTCTGAAAGGTTTGCCTCGTATCGATGGTCGTGAACCGGATATGGTGCGTGCGTTGAGCGTAATGGCAGGTGTATTGCCCCGTACTCACGGTAGCGCATTGTTCACTCGTGGTGAAACTCAGGCGTTGGTTACTTGTACTCTGGGGACTGAACGCGATGCTCAGAAAGTCGATTCTATTCTGGGTGAGCGTACCAAACGCTTTATGCTGCATTACAACTTCCCGCCGTTCTCTGTAGGTGAAACCGGTATGGTTGGTTCACCAAAACGCCGTGAGATTGGTCATGGTAAGTTGGCTTGGCGCGGTGTTAATGCGGTTATGCCATCAGAAGCGGAATTTCCTTACAGTGTGCGCGTGGTATCTGAAATCACCGAATCAAACGGTTCTAGCTCAATGGCTTCTGTGTGTGGTAGCTCTCTGGCGTTAATGGATGCTGGTGTGCCTATCAAGACTTCTGTTGCCGGTATTGCCATGGGCTTAGTGAAAGAAGGTGATGATTTTGTGGTGCTGTCAGACATTCTGGGTGATGAAGATCACCTGGGTGACATGGACTTCAAAGTCGCCGGTACCCGTGATGGTGTTACTGCGTTGCAGATGGATATCAAGATCGAAGGTATCACCAAAGAGATCATGGAAATTGCGCTGCAGCAGGCTTACGGTGCGCGTGTGCATATCCTAAACGTGATGGATCAGGCGATTAATAAAGCCCGTCCAGAAATCTCTGATCATGCTCCTCGTATCACCACTATCAAGATCAATCCAGAGAAAATCCGTGAAGTGATTGGTAAAGGTGGCGCGACTATCCGTGCGTTGACTGAAGAAACTGGCACCACTATTGAGTTGGAAGACGATGGCACAGTGAAGATTGCTTCTAATAACGCGGATGCTACCAAGGAAGCCATTCGCCGTATTGAAGAGATCACCTCTGAAGTGGAAGTTGGCCGTATCTATAAAGGTAAAGTTATCCGTATCGTGGATTTCGGTGCCTTTGTGAATATCCTGCCGGGCAAAGATGGTTTAGTTCATATCTCACAGATTGCTGAAGAACGTGTTGCTAACGTATCTGACTATCTGCAACTGAATCAAGAAGTCACTGTTAAAGTGATGGAAGTGGATCGTCAGGGGCGTGTGCGTCTGTCCATTAAGGAAGCGCAACAGGCTGCTGCGGCTGCACCGACTGATTCAGCTGAATAAGTCATTGACACAGTTTTAAGGAGATCTTCGGATCTCCTTTTTTATTTGCCCATAGTTTTTTTATGTCGTAGGGTAACTTGGCCGATGGCAGTGGCTCCGCTCTGTTGCTATGATGAACAGCGCATTGGAATTAAGAAGGACTTTTGAATGAATTTGAATTTGCGGGCTGCCGTATTTTGCGTTGTGGCTGTTGGCAGTCTCCTAAACGGCGGTTGTGCGGCAACGTCTGCTGCTGATAATCAAGGGCAGTTATTGGTCGCGCCGTTGTTGCCTGATTACAAGATGGAAATCGCCCTGGCAAAGCTGAATGAGATTATTTCCAATGCCAAGCTTACTCAGCAGCAGCTCGCGCGTTTTCATTATGATCGTGGCGTAATATACGATCGTCTTGGTTTACGCATCATGGCGCGTATTGAGTTTCACGAGGCGTTGAAGTTACAACCTGACTTGGCTGATGCGTACAACTTTATCGGCATTTACTATACCCAGGAAGGTGAGTTTGATGCTGCTTACGAGGCTTTTGATTCCGCATTAGAGCTGGCGCCTGATTATGACTATGCCTATCTCAACCGTGGCTTAGCGCTTTATTATGGTGACAGACCACAGCTGGCTGTGGACGATATGCAGTCCTTTCTGAACAAAGAGCCATCCGATGGTTATCGAGTCTTGTGGCTATATCTGGCTGAGTATCAGCTCGAGCCGAAACAGGCATTGCTCACGATGCAGCATAATCGCAGCAAACTCAATGATGACACCTGGTCGACAGTACTGGTGGATTATGTGTTGGGTAAAACCTCGGAAGCCCAGGTTTTTGCATTGGCAAAACAGGGGTTGAAAGGGCCTGCTGAATATGCTGAACGTCTCTGCGAAGCTTACTTTTATCTGGCAAAAATAGCGGAAGAACAGCAGCAAAATGACAAGGCCGCTAACTACCTGCGACTGGCGCTGGCAACCAATATCTATGACTTTGTTGAACATCGATATGCTCGGGTTGAGTTGGCGCTATTGGCAAATACCATGGATAACAGTAAAGACAGTTCGCTGTAATGCTCTCAGATTAGCGGCAACTACGGTTGCCGCTTGCCACAGTTGTTCAAGGCTTTTACCAGAGTTTCAGGTTTGTACGTTGTTTATCCCGTCAAGATCATAGAAAATAGCCGCCTTTAACAGTTGTCATCCGCGCTCCGGCACCGCTGGTTACTCGTCGTGTCGGCGCCATTTATGCAGAAGATAGTTATCCATGTCGAATAAGCTAATCCAGCAGGAAGTGGGCAAACGCCGAACTTTCGCCATTATTTCGCACCCTGACGCGGGTAAGACCACCATTACGGAGAAAGTGCTGCTGCACGGCCATCTGATCCAGCAAGCGGGAACGGTAAAAGGTCGCGGCTCAGGTCAGCATGCTAAGTCTGACTGGATGGAGATGGAGAAAGAACGTGGTATCTCGGTAACCACCTCAGTCATGCAATTCCCTTACAATGATTGCTTGGTGAACCTGTTAGATACGCCGGGGCATGAAGATTTCTCGGAAGATACCTATCGTACACTTACTGCCGTTGACTCCTGCTTGATGGTGATTGATGCCGCCAAAGGTGTGGAAGACCGTACCCGTAAGCTGATGGAAGTCACCCGCTTGCGTGATACCCCGATTATCACCTTTATGAACAAGCTAGACCGTGACATCCGCGATCCGATGGAATTGCTCGATGAAGTGGAAAACGAGCTGAACATCATGTGTGCGCCCATCAGTTGGCCTATTGGTTGTGGTAAGTCTTTTAAAGGCGTGTATCACCTGCATCGCGATGAAACCATCCTGTACCACAGTGGTTTAGGTCATACCATTCAGGAAGTACGCATTATTAAGGGGTTGAATAACCCAGAATTGGATAATGCTGTTGGCAGCGATTTAGCCCAGCAATTGCGCGAAGAGCTGGAGCTGGTGCGCGGCGCCTCCAATGAGTTCGATGAAGAGCTGTTCCTGAGCGGCGAATTAACACCGGTATTTTTTGGTACGGCGTTAGGCAACTTTGGGGTAGATCATATGTTGGATGGTCTTACCCAATGGGCACCCGCGCCGAAGCCGCGGCAAAGCAGTGACCGACTGGTTGAAGCAACGGAAGAAAATTTCTCCGGTTTTGTATTTAAAATTCAGGCCAATATGGACCCGAAACACCGCGATCGCATCGCCTTTATGCGCGTAGTGTCTGGACAGTACACCCAAGGGATGAAGATGAAGCATGTGCGCATCGGCAAAACGGTGAGCATTTCCGATGCAGTAACTTTTATGGCGGGTGATCGCGAACGCGCAGAAGAAGCCTTTGCTGGTGATATTATCGGATTACACAATCACGGTACTATTCAGATTGGCGATACATTTACGCAGGGCGAAGAACTGAAATTTACCGGTATTCCTAATTTTGCCCCAGAAATGTTCCGGCGTATTCGTCTTAAAGATCCGCTGAAACAAAAGCAATTGCTTAAAGGCTTGGTACAGTTGTCAGAAGAAGGCGCGGTTCAGGTATTCCGGCCGCTAGAGAATAACGATCTGATTGTAGGCGCCGTTGGGGTGCTGCAGTTTGAAGTGGTTGTCGGCCGCTTGAAATCTGAATATAACGTTGAAGCCATTTACGAAGCTGTCAACGTTGCAACCGCGCGTTGGGTATATTGCAACGACGCTAAAAAACTGGATGAATTTCAACGTAAATGCACTGTTAATTTGGCATTGGATGGCGGCGATAACCTCACTTATATCGCGCCGACTATGGTCAATCTCAACTTGTCGATGGAACGTTATCCCGACATTGAATTTGCCAAAACGCGAGAACACTGATAAAAGGCGGAGTCATACTCCGCTTTTTTCTTGGGCGCATAGAAAGGGTTGGCAACATGAATAAAATGCTTTCACTGATAAAACGTGGCTGGCTTAAATACACCAGTTGGTGCGATAAGATGGGTTTGACTGAGAACAGCCAACGCTGTTGTATGCCGCGTTTGCAGGATCCGCCACTCGAGAAAAAACCATTTAGCAAAGATCCAACCAATTAGTTGGAGATAATGCAAGCCGCAGTGTGTCTTCAATAATACTGCTTGGCTCGTCATTATGAATATATCGATGCTGACTGATTCTCACGCCCATCTTGATGCCATCGAGTTCGATGGCGACCGTGAGCAACTGTTCCTTGAAATGCAACAGGCAGGGATTAGCGGTGCATTAATTCCGGGCGTGTCACCTGCTGATTGGGCCAAACAGCAACAGATTGCTGCTGCCTTTCAATGCCCTTATGCACTCGGCATTCATCCTTGGTATTGCCCGACAGATATTCCTGCGGCGGTGGCTTTATTGGAGCGTCAACTTCAGCAGCACTTGGCTGATCCATTGCTGGTGGCCGTAGGCGAGTGTGGTCTTGACAAACCCAGAGCAAAATTCGCGGAAGACGATGTTCGTCGCGTTGCCTGGGAGCAACAAATGGTTTTATTGGACGCGCAGTTGGCATTAGCGGTGAAATACCAATTGCCGGTAGTGTTGCACGCGGTGCATTGTCACGCGGCGATGCAGGCGCTTTTGCAAAAATACCCTAGCTGTCATGGTGTTATTCATGGTTTCAGCGGCAGCTATGAAGTGGCTATGCAATACTGGCAGATGGGTTTTCGTTTGGGGATCGGTGGTTTGTTACTTGAGGCATCCGCTAAAAAGCTGCGTAGCGCGGTGAAGCGTTTGCCGCTACCTGCGTTGTTGGTGGAAACTGATGCGCCAGCCATGGCACCAGCAGCGCTGCGGCCAGCGCGCAACACGCCGTTAACGATACTGGCGGTGGTGGCTGAGATAGCAATATTGCAGGAGAAAACTGCCGTTCTGGTATCAGAACAGTTACAGAATAATTTTGTTCAACTGTTTGAGCGCTAAATAGAATTAAGGGAACATCGCAAAGTTTTTTGTAAGGTTTTGAAAAATAAACCCTAAAATGTACTACAGCAGGCGATTTTGTGGCGCCCGTTGGTTATAATGCCGCCCAAATAAAGGTCGGTTAACGCCATTAACAAAGCAATTAACAATAAAAAGGGATAGTTAATGAGTATCGTCATGAGTTTAGTGGGATTGTTTTTCCTACTGTTTATTGGCTTCTTGTTTTCCAACAATAAGAAAGCGATAAATTTGCGCACTGTCGGCGGTGCTTTTCTGATCCAGGCGGCTTTTGGTGGCTTTGTTCTGTATGTGCCGGTAGGTAAAGACATCCTTAAAGGTGTTTCCGACGCAGTGTATAGTGTCATCGATAAGGCTAACGATGGTATTCGTTTCCTGTTTGGCGACCTAGCTAACTTTAAAGTCGGCTTTATCTTTGTGATTCATGTGTTGCCGGTGATTGTCTTTTTCTCCTCGTTGATCGCGGTGTTATATCATCTGGGCATCATGCAGTGGGTGATCCGCTTATTGGGTGGTGCGCTTCAGAAAGCGCTGGGTACCAGTCGCACTGAATCTATGTCGGCCACCGCCAATATTTTTGTCGGTCAAACCGAAGCGCCATTAGTGGTGCGGCCTTTTATTCCCACCATGACGCAATCTGAACTGTTCGCCATTATGGTGGGCGGTATGGCATCCATTGCCGGTTCAGTTATGGCAGGTTATGCGCAAATGGGCGTACCAATGGAGTATCTGGTGGCCGCTTCATTTATGGCGGCACCTGGCGGGTTATTGATGGCTAAATTGATGCATCCAGAAACCGAAGCCCCACATGATGATATTGTGGCGCTGCCAGATGATCCCGATAAGCCTGCCAATGTGTTGGATGCGGCGGCTAGTGGCGCCTCCGCTGGTATGCAACTGGCATTGAACGTCGGTGCTATGCTGCTGGCATTTATTGGCCTTATTGCCTTAATCAACAGCATTATTGGTGGTATCGGTGGTTGGTTTGGCTATGGCAATGCCGCGCTCGCAACAGCATTTGAGGCATTAAAAACTGCCGCAGCAGCGACTCCGGAATTGCAGGCAGCGTTCAACAGCAGTGTGCAAGCACTGGCTGATCAAGCGCATGTGGCGGTAACGGCCTTAACAATTACCGATATTGACCGACAACTGGTGATTGAGCAGTTTAGTAAGCTGCAACAACCTGAATTAGCAACTGCAACCAAGGCGGTTGTTGATGCTGCAGCCGCTAAAATTTCCTTGGAAATGATCCTCGGTTACCTGTTTATGCCTCTGGCCTGGATGATTGGCGTACCCTGGAAAGAGGCGATGCTTGCTGGTTCCTTTATCGGCCAGAAGATAGTGGTCAATGAATTTGTGGCTTACTCTAATTTTGCCCCTTATCTGAAAGATCTGGCTGAAGGTGGCAAGCTGGTGGCTGAAACCGGTATGGTGATGACTGATAAAACCAAAGCCATTGTATCTTTCGCCTTGTGTGGTTTTGCCAACCTTTCCTCCATTGCCATTCTGCTGGGGGGGCTTGGCGGCATGGCACCCAACCGTCGTCATGAGTTGGCGAAACTAGGGATGCGCGCAGTTATCGCCGGTTCGCTGGCTAACTTGATGAGCGCCACACTTGCCGGTTTGTTTGTCGCTCTTTCCTGACCTCTGTTGACGGGCCAGATCTATGTCTCTGGCCCGCGCGTCAATTTGCCGCTACAGCTATTTTTCAATAATTGTTCGTTAATCTGAACCGCTGGTTCTGGAAATGAAATTATCCGCGGTATATTATTGGCCGCCTTGCAGGAGTCACTCGTCCCTTGCTGTGTTGCTTGCCAGTAACGGCGTATTGATTCAGCTATTTTTCGCGTTAAAAAGGAATTTTTCGCGGTGAGGGTGCCCTTGGGGCAATCCTTTCCGGTCTTCACGGAGCCAAGTCGTGAGCCCGATGATTGGTCGTCATGTGCGTACCAGCGCGGGATGTCATGTCGCTGGTAGTGGTAACCAGTGATGAACAGATTATTTCTCGGAGAGCTTACCCATGACTGATTTGAAACAGGCCGCCCGTCAGGCCATTCGACTGATGGATTTGACTACGCTGAACGACGATGACACCGAGCAGAAAGTCATTGCCTTGTGCCATAAAGCGCAAACCCCAGCGGGCAATACTGCTGCTGTGTGTGTATACCCACGCTTTGTTCCTATCGCCCGTAAAACCCTAAATAGTATTGGTGCGACAGATGTAAAAGTGGCAACTGTGACCAATTTCCCTCACGGTAATGACGACCTCGATATTGCGTTGTTGGAGACCAAAGCCGCTGTCGCTTACGGCGCTGACGAAGTGGATGTGGTGTTCCCCTATCGGGCGTTGATGGCGGGTAACGAGACGATTGGGTACGAGTTAGTCAAAGCCTGTAAGCAAGCTTGTGGTAAGCAAGCTTTACTGAAAGTCATTATTGAAAGTGGTGAATTGCAAGATCCAGCATTGATCCGTAAAGCCTCCGAAATCGCAATTGACGCGGGTGCCGATTTTATCAAAACCTCAACCGGCAAAGTGCCGGTAAATGCCACTATTGAAGCGGCTGAAATTATGCTGACGGTTATCAGCGAGAAAAATCCTCAAGTAGGTTTTAAGCCAGCCGGTGGTGTTCGCGATGCCGCGCAAGCCGCGGAGTTTCTTGGGGTAGCCCAGCGTATTTTAGGGGCGGATTGGATCAGTCCCCGCACCTTCCGTTTTGGAGCTTCTAGTCTGCTCACTAATCTGCTGCATACGCTGGAACTGGGTCAGGCACCCGGTGAAGCTCAAGGTTACTGAGTTAAACAACGCGTTATGGCAGAGTATTGACCACATGGCGGTCAGTCACAGAATTCTGACTCACAACGCAGGAGCAACTGATGTATCTGGCACAGGAAATCATTCGCAAAAAACGTAATGGTCAGGCGCTGACTGCGTCTGAAATCACCTTTTTTGTCAATGGCATCACCAACAACAGCATCTCTGAAGGGCAGATCGCCGCCTTAGGCATGGCGGTTTACTTCCAGGGGATGGATATGGCTGAACGCATAGCGCTAACGCAAGCCATGCGTGACTCTGGACAGGTGTTGAATTGGGATAGCCTACAGTTACCAGGACCGGTGCTGGACAAGCACAGTACTGGTGGCGTTGGCGATTGTACTAGCTTGATGCTGGGGCCGATGATAGCCGCTTGTGGTGGCTACGTGCCGATGATTTCCGGCCGCGGTCTTGGCCACACTGGCGGTACACTGGATAAGCTGGATGCTATCCCCGGTTATCGGACAGAGCCTGACAGCCAGCGCTTTCGCAACACGGTCAAACAGGTCGGTGTGGCCATTATTGGGCAGACAAGCGACTTGGTACCCGCCGATAAGCGCTTTTATGCCATCCGTGATAACACGGCGACGGTGGAATCGATAGCCTTGATCACGGCCTCTATTTTGTCAAAGAAGCTTGCTTGTAACCTCGATGCTCTGGTGATGGATGTGAAAGTGGGCAGCGGTGCCTTTATGCCCTCTATGGCCGAATCACAGGCCTTAGCGCAATCTATTGTCAGCGTGGCAAATGGCGCCGGAACGCACACGTCAGCACTGCTGACCGATATGAACCAGGTGCTGGCTTCCAGTGCCGGTAATGCCTTAGAAGTTGCCGAAGCGGTGCGTTTTCTCACGGGTGAGCAGCGCAATCCTCGACTGTTTGACGTTACTATGGCGCTGTGCAGTGAATTATTACAGCTCGGCGGTTTGGCACAAAACGATACTGATGCCAGACGGCAATTGCAGCAGGTACTAGATAATGGTCAAGCGGCGGAACGTTTTGGCCGGATGGTGACGGCACTTGGCGGACCTGCGGATTTTATCGAGCACTATCAAGACTATCTGCCTCAAGTACCGGTTTGCAAACCTGTGTATGCCGAGACTACCGGCATCGTGCAGGCCATCGATACCCGCCAACTGGGGTTAGCAGTGGTGGCGCTGGGTGGTGGTCGCCGTAAGCCTGGCGATATGTTGGATTACAGTGTTGGGCTGAGTGAGCTCTGTACTTTAGGTCAGCGTCTGCAACCACAGCAACCGTTAGCGCTATTGCATGCCCGCAACGACAACGAATGGCAACAGGCGGCAGCTATGGTGCGCCAAGCAGTGCAACTAGGCGATGCTGAACGCGAATGCCCGCCAGAGATTTATGGCTGTATCCGCGATACAGATATGGCCGTGGAGAGTAAATGAAACGCTGTATTATTTTAATGCTGGATTCTTTTGGTATCGGCGCGACAGCTGATGCCGATAAATTTGGTGATGTTGGCGCTGATACTTTCGGCCATATCGCCGAGCGGTGTGCCAACGGCCAAGCAAATATTGGCCGTCACGGGCCGCTGTCATTGCCAAATTTGGCGCGATTGGGTCTGGCGCATGCCGCTCAGGAAAGCTCTGGTACCATGCCAGCCGGATTTAGCGGCGCCACTCCGGTCAGCGGCGCTTATGGGTACGCAGCAGAACTGAGTTCTGGTAAAGATACCCCTAGCGGCCATTGGGAAATGGCGGGGGTTCCGGTGTTATTTGATTGGGGCTATTTCAGCGAGCGGCAGCAATCGTTTCCGCAGGAACTCACCGATAAGATTCTGGCTCGCGCTGGCCTCAGTGGCTTCCTCGGTAATTGTCATGCGTCTGGTACGGTGATCCTCGATGAACTCGGGGAGCAGCATATGCAGACCGGGTTACCGATTTTTTATACTTCGGCAGATTCGGTATTTCAGATTGCCTGCCATGAGCAAACCTTTGGATTAGACAAGCTGTATCACTTGTGTGAAATCGCCCGTGAAGAATTAGAACCCTACAACATTGGGCGAGTGATTGCCCGGCCATTTGTCGGCAGTGGACGCGGGGCGTTTAGCCGTACCGGTAACCGCCGTGATTATGCAGTGGAACCGCCAGCAGCGACAGTTTTAGACAAATTGAAAGCAGCGGGTGGCGACGTTATCAGTGTTGGCAAAATTGCCGATATATACGCACACTGCGGCATTACCAAAAAAGTCAAGGCTTCAGGGCTGGAAGCGCTGTTCGACAGCACCCTTGAGCAGGTAAAATGCGCCGCCGACAATACGATCGTATTCACTAATTTTGTGGATTTTGATTCCCAGTTTGGGCATCGGCGCGATGTGGCGGGTTACGCCGGGGCGCTGGAGTATTTTGATCAGCGCTTGCCAGAGTTGCTGGCACTATTACAGGCAGACGATCTATTGCTGCTGACCGCTGATCATGGTTGTGATCCCACTTGGCCGGGTAGCGATCACACCCGTGAACATGTCCCAGTCCTCGCACTGGGCGCTGGATTGCGCGCCGGGTCACTGGGACGTCGCAACAGTTTTGCGGATATCGGGCAGAGTATTGCTCAATATTTTGGGCTAGCGCCTATGGCTTATGGTGAATCTTTTCTGCCGTAATGCTGCAACTCCGCTATGGTTGTGCGGAGCATAACGAATTTATTTTTGAACCAAAGGGGTTATTTTTTCATGGCAACACCACACATCAATGCAGTAGACGGCGCATTCGCGGAAACCGTGCTGTTCCCAGGCGATCCGCTACGTGCCAAATATATTGCTGAGACTTTCCTGGAAAATGTTGAGCAAGTGACAGACGTGCGCAATATGCTGGGTTTTACCGGTACTTACAAAGGTAAGAAAGTCTCTGTGATGGGGTCTGGCATGGGCATCCCTTCATGTTCTATCTATGCCACTGAACTTATCAAGGATTACGGTGTTAAAAACCTGATCCGTGTCGGTACCTGTGGTGCAATCAGCCGTGATATCAAGGTTCGCGACGTGGTGATTGGAATGGGGGCCTGCACCGATTCACGGGTTAACCGCATGCGTTTCAAAGATAAAGACTTTGCTGCTATCGCCGATTATGAACTGCTGACTGCCGTGGTAAATGCCGCCAAAGCACAGAACATCAAGGTACGGGTTGGCAATGTGTTCTCGGCTGATCTGTTCTACTCTCCAGAACCGGATATGTTCGATGTGATGGAGAAAATGGGCGTTCTGGGCGTCGAAATGGAAGCGGCCGGCCTGTACGGTGTGGCAAAAGAGTTTGGGGCGCGGGCGTTGTGTGTGGTAACGGTATCAGACCATATCCGCACTGGTGAAGTGACCACTTCTGAAGAGCGGCAAACCACCTTCAATGACATGATCACTATGACACTGGAAGCGGTGCTAGCGCTGTAACTCTAGCGTCAATTGCGTACAATATTACAAAGGAGCCTACGAGCTCCTTTGTGGTTATTTGAGTGTGGCGTTGTTGGTGGTGGCAGACTCTGCCGCATTGCGGATGGTTTCAGCCGTTGTAGCAAGCTGCTTTAGTGCTTTTCGCCGGCGCTTGACTCGGGTGCGACGCCTGTCAAAGTCAGCGCGCTTGAAGGATAATGCCCGCGACAACAGCATACCGATAACCCCGGCGACCAACAGCATAATCTGTTGCTGCTTCATGTTTTGTTCGTGGGCCGCTTTGATCTCGTTAAAAAATAGTTTGGGATCTAACCGAACTTCGATAAACCCAAGATTTTTCCCATCCTGTACCACGCTCTCTACGTAGGGCGGATAAGGGGCCAATAGATTTTCCAGTTCATCGCTATCCGGGTCTACTTGCTCTTCGGTGATATCTTGGGCAAAAGATAGTCGCTGACCTGCCTCGCTGTAGATTGTGGCGGCCATTACTTTGGGGTCTTCTACCAGCGCAGTGGTGAGCCATTGTAATTGCTCATCATTCTGTAACTGTAATGCGGGTGCTGCGCCGTAAGCCGTTTGTTGTACCAATAATCTGGCCATCTTTTCAGTCTGGGACTTTAGCAAAAGCTGGCCTTGTAGTAGGCTGGTCTGCCACAACTGTACCAGCCCAACGATCAGTGTTATTGCTAACGCAATCTGCAGCAGTCTGATAAAGGTGTGGGTAGTCTTTAGCCCCTTGAACAGTAACACTTTGTACCTTAATACCCAGAGGTTTAGCGTTAATCATAATCGATTATCGTCAGCCCCGATAGCCGGAGAAACTTACCGTATGCTGCCAGCGTTTAGCCACTTGACCCGTTCCTCAGCCAATAACAGTGACACCTATCGCTTCCAGCAACAGTCATGGCCCGCTGCGGTGGAAGGTGACCACCGCCATCAGTGGCGTTTACGTTTGGTATTTCCTGCCGCGGTGGAAGCTGAGGTGTTGGCGCAATTAAGCGCTTTCCCAATCGCTGCGTTAGTCTGTCTGCAGCGGCAGCAGCCGTTACTGGGGTTAGAATTGCTACTGACCACACCACCGGAAGCTGCATTGCTCGACGTGTTGACGGAGGATGCAGCGCTAGAGTGGTTACTATTGCAGCCGACTGACATCCTGCCTGAGTTGACCCAGCCAGGACTTTTGGTCATGGATATGGACTCTACCGCTATCCAGGTAGAGTGTATCGATGAGTTGGCGGCAGCGGCAGGGGTAGGGGCACAGGTTGCCGCAGTGACTGAGTTGGCCATGCAGGGTGAACTGGATTTTGAGCAGAGTTTGCGGGCGCGGGTGGCCAAACTGAAAGGTGCAGACACCGCCATTATTGAACAGTTGTGTGAACGGCTGCCATTAACGCCAGGGCTAGCATCGATGATTGCCGAACTGCAGCAACATGGTTGGCGTACTGTGGTGGCGTCTGGTGGTTTTACACCATTCGTCAACCATCTGAAACAGTTATTGGCACTGGACGCCGCTTACGCCAATGAGTTAGTACTCCAAGATGGCAAATTTGTGGGTGAAGTGACAGGAAAAGTGGTGGATGCTGCATTTAAAGCCGCTGTGGTTACCGAAAGTGCCACACGTTGGCAGATAGCTGACGGTCAGAAAGTGGCCATCGGTGACGGTGCCAATGATATTCCGATGATCTGCTGTGCCGATTTTGGCTTGGCTTATCATGCCAAACCCAAATTGGCAGCAGTAGCGGATGCTAGGATCCGCCATCTTGGATTAGAGACCTTGCCGTTTTTTTTGCAGGCCAGAGGTTGATGGTTATTAGTTTTTGGGCGGCAGCCGCATCCGCACTTCCGCAGTAATATCTAGCAGTTCACCAACGCCAATGATCCGCCATAGCTGTTGTTCCAACTTTTGTGCCCGATGTTTAGCATGGACTTTGATGTAATCCAGTTCGCGTTGCAGGTAGCTAAAATCCGGTTTACCTGTAGCGCCACGATAGACTTTGAGCGCCATAAAGCGGCCAATATAGTCCGATTGCTGGATGAAATCGGAAAGTGCCTCAGCGTTTGCCATGTCTTCGGCCCGTTTACAGCTGAGAATTTGCGGATGGCCGCTAGTACTAACAACAGCATACAGCTCAAAACTGTCAACATTGTCTTGAGGTTTCATCTGCCGCACTGGTTCGACAAAATCCAGTTTCAGGCGTCCATCGTTTAGAATCGGGCCTAAATCAAATAACAACCGATTACCTTGCTCACGTGTAAAAAGATCGCTGATCAGGTCACGTTGCATGCCAATCCCGATACAGGCCATACGAAATGATTTAGCGGTTTTTTCTAACATGAAAGGTACGGCGTGCAGATGGCGTATCAGTTGATTTTTCAGACCATCGGCTAACTCTTTGGCTTGCTGATTGTTGTCCGTCAGTTGCTGCAGTTTTTCACGGTTACGGATAATTAAGCGATTAAGAAACTCCACCCCTGTATGTGGCGTGTGTCCAACAACCGCTGCTAGATGTAAAGTAGTGCCGTTTTTGCGGCTATGCACTACCCGGTAAGGCAACTCCTGCAGTTTAATTTTGGTGGACAATTCCTGGAGTTTGGGAAAACTGAGCAGCAGTTCTTTACTGGTGTCGAGCTTATGAGGATGCTCCAAGTGCAGTTGCAGACCTCGGCTGGAAATATCGTGGGTCATTGCTGTCAATTGTTCACCATCCTGATGGATAGTGACTAGTGTTTTGAACGCAAAACGCGCTTCTCTGCGGCGTTCACTAAAGTTCAGCGCCGCTAGTTTTACCGTATTCCGAGGCGTTTTTGTCATGCCAAAACACTTCAGATCGTTGATGTGCAATGCTGATTGCCACTGCTGATATTGCATCGCAGCGACTTGGTCGGTGAGGTCTATTAGCTGTACCAGACAACGATATTGAACCAGTTGCTGTTCAGTCAGCGGGCTATAGTTAACGTCATCTCCCGGCAGTGCTGAAGATTTATGGGGCTGCTGATGATCGAGCATATCCAGCGACAGTCGACAAACTTTCCAGCTGGATTTGGCCGCACCATAATGGAAAAACAGCGATATCAGCCCAGATGCTTGTAATTCTGCCAAGGTTGCCGCATAAAAAAACAGCCGACCTTTAGCGTTGTAAGTGAAGCAATAAAGGAGGCTGTGACTATCGTCAGCAGGATGATCAATCAGCGCCTGCAGCCTTTGGCTGTGCAGGATCGTTGGCAATTGGTTGACATCGTTTTCGTCAAGAAAATAGTGCAGTAATTCCTGATTATCACTGCTAAGTAAAATGGTACTGATTTCTGGCTGTTGTTGATTGTCGCTGATGAACAACGGCAGATGCGGATAATGAGGCAAATAGTAGCGCTCAAATCCCAGGCCACTGGCATTTACCATGACATCGTTGATATCGACTTTGTAACGGAATTTGTAACCCTGAATAAGATCAGACAACATCTGTGACAACTGCTCAGAGCCGCTGACACGTTTTAGCCGCATCAAGCAGTTTTCACCTTCATCATCGGCATCGACCACTTGATAATCGACACCCTGCTGCAGATCGGCAAAATAGAATTCGTCTCCCAGTTCCTGCAACTTAACCGTTAATGGTTGCTGCAGATCAAAGCCATGTTTCAGTGGTAACCGAATACGGGCACCGCTGACTGAGAGATCCAGCGTGTTACCGACGATTTCCCGTTGTCCCGGCTGTGACACCAGAATTTTAATGCTGTAATTCATTCGCTCTTCAGTACGGCGAATGTAGTTGCCTAGAATGATGCCTGGCACCAGCGTTGACACTGACTCCACTTTGCTGGGCTCTTTTTGTTGACGTCGCAGCTGATGTGCCTGCATCACTTCTTCGTATACACCCATAGTGTACTGATTGCGATATAGCGCTAGTGCGTTCTGGAACACCTGCTTGGCGGGTTCATCCAGATAGTGGTGTTGTTCACCGTATATGACTTCAGTACAGGGCAATTCAGATTTATCGCGTAGGTCGATAATCCGCAGGCAAGGATTGGCAAGGCGGCTGATTTCCATTTTCAGCAGAAAGCGACTGGAACTCGATTCTCCTTCGGTCATCTGCTCAAATACGTCATCAAAGTTGGGCTCCATCATCAGCGGTTTTAACTGCTCAATCAGGAGACTGTGGGCGTCTGCACTCATCTATTCACTCGTAAAAGATGCTAAACTGCGGATCCTGTATATTGTATGTCGGCTGCCGCGGCGGTAACTGAATGTAAAATGCCAGTTATCGTGTTGAAAGGGCAGTTATTTTATTTATTTTTATTCAAATTACCCCAAGATTCCATTGCGTATGGCGAAAAATAAAACAGCTTATGTCTGTACCGAATGCGGTCAGGATTATCCCCGTTGGCAGGGTCAGTGTAGTGCGTGTCAGGAATGGAACACCATTACTGAAGTGCGATTGGGGGCGGCAACTGCGGCGCGTAGCGGCAGTTTCAGTGGATACGCCGGTGCTGGCAGCAGTGAAGTTAAAACTCTAGATCAGATAGATCTTAACGAAGTGCCGCGTATTGCCAGCGGTTTTGCCGAGTTTGACCGGGTGCTGGGCGGTGGGATTGTTGCCGGTAGCGCCATTTTGATTGGCGGTCATCCTGGGGCCGGTAAAAGTACCTTACTGCTGCAGACCTTGTGCCAGTTGGCAGAAACGCTCCCGGCGTTATATGTCACTGGTGAAGAATCGCTACAACAAGTTGCTATGCGCGCCAAACGACTTGGGTTACCAACTGGTAAGCTGAAAATGCTGTCGGAAACCAATGTCGATACCATTTGTGAAGTTGCCTTGCGTGAGCAACCGAAAATTATCGTCATTGACTCCATCCAAGTAATGCATATCAGTGATGTGCAATCTTCGCCCGGCAGTGTTGCCCAAGTCCGTGAGTCAGCAGCGTTTCTAACCCGTTTTGCCAAGCAACATAATATCGCCATTATCATGGTGGGACACGTGACCAAAGATGGCAGTCTCGCCGGACCGAAAGTACTAGAACACTGTATCGACTGTTCAGTTATGTTCGAAGGCGATAGCGATAGCCGATATCGAACGCTGCGTTCCCATAAAAACCGCTTTGGTGCAATCAATGAACTCGGCGTGTTTGCCATGACTGAACGTGGCTTGCGGGAAGTGGCAAATCCCTCAGCCATCTTTTTGTCGCGTGCCGATGAGGCCGCATCCGGCTCACTGGTGATGGTGGTGTGGGAAGGTACCCGGCCGCTGCTGGTGGAATTACAGGTGTTGGTGGATCATTCTGCGTTAGCCAACCCCAGACGTGTGGCGGTGGGAATGGACAGCAACCGTCTGGCGATGTTGTTAGCGGTGATGCATCGTCATGGCGGTTTGCAGATGGCCGATCAAGATGTGTTTGTAAACGTGGTTGGTGGTGTCAAAGTGACAGAAACCAGCGCCGATTTAACCTTGTTGCTGGCAATGTTATCCAGTTTTCGCGGCGAAGTATTACCGCGGGATTTAGTGGTGTTTGGCGAAGTGGGGTTATCCGGTGAAATCCGGCCGGTTCCCAATGGCCAGGAGCGTTTGGTTGAAGCGGCTAAACACGGTTTTCGCCGTGCCATTGTGCCTATTGCCAATGCTCCCAAAAAAGCGCCGTCAGGGATGGAAATTATCGGTGTCAGCAAGCTCAGTGAAGCGCTGACGGCGCTATAACGGAGTGGCTCAGGAGTTGTCGTGCTCCTTGATAAATTGGTCCAATTCTCGATGCAGTTGTGAGGCATCACCAGTGTTGAGCTCTAACAACCGCCGCAGGTGGGTAATGCTGTCTACATCAATAAAAGCGCACTTAAGCCCTAGGTAACTGCGTTTACGGTATACCGGTTCGGCAAGCATGCTGACTTCAATATCAGAGGCCGGCAGACGAAAGCTGAGGATCAATGACGGCGATGGCTCGAAATCATCAGGTAATTGTACCATCGCGCCATTGAGACACAGATCCACTAGTCTGGTATTCCAGATTTTTGTTTCAGTTCGCAATTGGGCCGGTGTTTCAAACAGCACTCGCGAAAATTTGCGCTTGTCTTCCATCAGATGCCTGCATTGTCCTTAAGTTGCCTAAATTGTAGACAGATTTTCAGCGCTTAGCATCTGTCTTTTCATTTTTGTATCACTGTTGCTCAGAATGTGTGCTTTATACGTGCAATTATGCGTTAGTTATTGCCTGTTCACACCACAGTTGCCAGCTACCGCACAGTTCTTCATTCGGTTATCGCAGTCGTGCGGGAATTGTTTTATGATCGCGCGTCCAATATTACCGCTGGTCGCCTGTTATGACGTCATTTACAGGTATTCTGCTAGTTCCAGCGGGATGTTAAGTACCCTATTTTAAGAACAAGGTAACTTCTATGCAGTCATCTAACACCAATAATGCTGTAACCGCATCATGGCTAGAGCGCTATTTTTGTATTCAGCAACGTGGCAGCAGTGTACGCGGCGAATTGATCGCTGGTCTGACCACGTTTCTGGCAATGGTTTACTCAGTCATCGTGGTGCCATCAATGCTTGGCAAGGCGGGATTTGATCCAGGCGCTGTGTTTATTGCCACCTGTTTGATCGCTGCCTTTGGCTCACTGTTGATGGGGTTATGGGCGAATTTGCCGATGGCCATCGGCTGTGCGATTTCGCTGACCGCATTTACCGCATTTAGTCTGGTGTTGGGGCAGCATATGTCGATACCCGTGACGCTGGGTGCCATATTCCTGATGGGGGTAGTGTTCACTCTGGTGAGTGTTACCGGTATTCGGCAATGGGTACTGACCAATCTGCCTCGCGGTATCGCGCATGGGACAGGTATTGGTATTGGTTTGTTTTTATTGTTAATTGCCGCCAATAATGTCAGTTTGATTGTCGGCAATAGTGGCGGCGGTTTGCCGGTGAAACTGGGCGATGTTAACAGCTTGCCAGTTATTGCTACCATCGTGGGCTTAGCCGCCACCATAGGTTTGGAAAAACGCCGAGTGCCGGGCGGTATTCTGTTGGTGATCATTGCATTATCGGTGTTTGGCTTATTGTTTGACCCCGCTGTGAAATATAGTGGTTTGTTTGCGTTACCGGATTTGACCTCAGAACACAGCTTGTTTGGCAAGCTAGATATTATGGGGGCTCTGAATCCCGTGGTGTTGCCAATAGTGCTGGCGCTGGTAATGACCGCGATTTTTGATGCCACCGGGACAATTCGAGCAGTGGCGGGGCAGGCTAATCTGTTGGATAAAGACGACAATATCATCAATGGTGGCAAGGCGCTGACATCCGATTCGGTCAGCAGTATGTTTGCGGGTCTGGTGGGGGGCGCTCCCGCGGCGGTATATATCGAATCTGCGGCTGGAACTGCAGCTGGTGGCAAAACGGGTCTGAGTGCGACCCTGGTTGGCGCGTTATTTTTACTGCTAATTTTTCTCGCACCACTGTCTTATCTGGTGCCGGCTTATGCCACTGCGCCAGCGTTGATGTACGTGGGGTTGTTAATGCTCGCAAACGTCACCAAACTGGATTTTGACGACAAAGTTGACGCGATGGCAGGTCTCACTTGTGCGGTGTTTATTGTGCTTTCCAGCAATATTGTTACCGGTATTATGTTGGGTTTTGCAACCTTGGTCATTGGCCGGATCTGTAGTGGTGAATGGCGGAAAATCAAGCCGGGTGTATTACTAATCGCTATCGGCTTGGTAGTGTTTTACATGGGTGGTTGGGCTATCTGACCGACCAAGAAAAAAGCGGCATATGCCGCTTTTTTCTCAGACGATGCCTTGATTCAGGAACAACTAAGGCCATCGGCCCCGTATTTTATCATTCCTGAAGTACTGACAGTGATACTGCGGGAATTAACACTGCTGCTATCGGTACAATATATGAAAGTTGCGGCTCCGCTGCTTAAGCCATCAGCGCGAAACGAGACATCTATCCCTTTCACCGAGTCGCCACTGTTAAATCCATCAACGACTTTTAAGGTTTTGTTGTTCCCATCAGGGTCCACAGCATATACCAGAATGCCGTTACGCCAATCGCTGCCGCATACGCCATCACTGGCATAAGCACAGACAGACACTGTCATGCCATAACTGACTGCTTGGTTGCGGGCAAAGGCCAATAGTTGCTCGATACGGCTGATTTCGGAACGTACCCGGTAACCATCATAGAGCGATTTCAGTGATGGTACGCCTACCGAAAGCAGAATGGCTGCCACGGCAACGGTCACCATTAACTCTACCAAGGTAAACCCGCGATACTTGCCTGACATGTGACACCCTGTTATTGAATCGTGAATTTTAAGTATAGGGCGTTCAAGTGTTGAATGTCAGCAGAAATCGCCGTAATCCTTAATGGATGATTAATCATCACATTTAACGTTATCGGTACTGCGACGAGTTCTACCCGCTTGATTAACGACGATACTCTGACCATCCTCTACAGTTTTATCTGGACAATAGCTCAGAGTGCCATTGCTGCCACTGGCGAGACCGTCAGCTAAAAAACGCACCGTCGCGCGATTATAAAAAATGCTGTCCTGGGAATGAAATGGCCCTGACTCCAGCAATAATCGCTCATCACTGTCTAACTGCTGATTACCATTACGATCGATAAAAATACTGATGCCGGGTTGCCAATTACCATCTTGACAGCGATTGTCTTCAAGATGGCACACTGTTACCCGTGAACGGTAGCTGATCGCTTGGTTCCGGGCGAACGCCAGTAACTGCTGCAACTGGCGAATAGCGGAGTCAGTACGATATTGCCGCTGTAGATCGGCGAGTGAAGGCACCGCAATGCCAAGCAATATTGTGAATACCAGTAAAGTAATGATCAGCTCCACCAAGGTGAAGCCGCTGTAGACTTGGCGCTTCATAAGCAACTCCTTTTGCCGCGGCGATCTCGCATCCTGCGAAACCGTTATCTGTCTCAAGTGTAGTCGCCTGCAGGTGTGAATGCTGTGGCGCTTTTAGATCATTAGCTAATAAATGATTAGCTTTTTTATAGTAAATTATCGTCTTTGGCTGTTGGTTTCGCAGGGCTGCGGAGCGTGATAAGCTAGCGCGACAAGACAGTGGTATTTAGGTCATGAAGGAGTGCCTGATGAAAAAAGTAGAAGCCATAATCAAGCCTTTCAAACTTGATGATGTCCGTGAAGCTTTGGCGGAGATTGGCATTACAGGGATGACGGTGTTGGAGGTTAAAGGGTTTGGGCGTCAGAAAGGCCATACAGAATTATACCGCGGTGCTGAGTATATGGTGGACTTCCTGCCTAAAGTCAAAATTGAGCTGGTGATCCAAGACGATTTGTTGGAACAGGCGCTGGATGTGATTGTGGATGTTGCACGTACCGGCAAAATCGGCGACGGCAAAATTTTTGTGACTGAAGTAGAACGGGTAATTCGTATTCGTACCGGTGAAGAGAACGAAGAAGCCGTGTAGTTTACCAAAAAACAAGGGTGGTCTTTTTTGACCACCCTTTGTTATGTTCTGTCCCTTCAATGCGGGCCATGTACCAAAGTTTAACAGTAGCTTAGCGGCATCATTTCCACTTGTCTTCCTTATAGAAGTCCACTTCGGGAGTTTCATCGTAATAACGGCGTTTGGTGTCACGACGACGTTGTTTTACGCGCTTGCTATTGCGTTGTTTGTTACGCAGATGCTCTCCCCATTGAGAGTCATCATCATCAAATTCATTTGGGTTTGACATGGTCCTGTTCCAGAAAATGTGCATAAACGTCGCACACTTCCTTTTTACCTAAAGGGCCTGTCAAGCTAAAGCGAAATATTTAATGTGTATTGGTAAAAATTATTTAACAACAGTCGTTATCATCCCGGAGCGAAGTAGACTCGGTTATTTGCGTTATTGACGGCACATGCGGACAACAAACATGCCATCTGTATCGGCATCAAACGGCCATACGGTCAAATATTCTGTCCTTTCCCCGGTAAACGGATGTTGCAGCATCTGCAGTCGAAAATCCGGGTTATTGCTAAGGAATCTGTCTACAACGGCTCGATTCTCTGCGTGTGCTAAGGAACAGGTGGCATACACCAGCTTACCCCCGGTTTTCACCGCGGCACTGGCCCGCTGCAGAATATCTAGTTGCAGTGAGGGTTTGTCGGTTACAGCAGTCACATCATCAAGCCAGCGCATATCGGGGTTACGACGCCAAGTCCCGGTGCAACTGCACGGCGCATCTACCAATACGCCATCAAACTTTTCTTGGGCAACGGGGAGGTGATCAGATTGCCACAGTGCTGTACTGATGATGTCAAATTGAGCGCGACTGGCGCGCTTTTGCAGTTCCAGCAGCGCATGTTGACGAATATCCGATGCCACAATACGGCCACGGTTCTGCATTTGTGATGCCAGTTGCAGGCTTTTGCCGCCAGCACCACAGCAGGCATCCCACCAATGTTCAGTTGCTGTCGGCGCGCAGATATGCCCAATGACTTGCGATGCCAAGTCCTGCACTTCTAGGTAACCTGCTTTATAGAACGGCAATTCATTCAAGTTGATGCTCTGATGACCTAGGCTGATTGCATTGTCAAAGAATGTTGATGCTTTAACAGATAACCCAGCGGCTTCCAAGGACTGAATGGCTTGTGCTGTCGGCAGTCGTTGCACTCTTAACCATAATGGTGGTCGAGAGCTAAGGCTTTGCAATAGCTGTATTTTTTGATGTTCGCTGAGTTCAGGCAATTGTGCCCATAACCATTCTGGCACCAGCGCCTGAGCAGGAAAATCACTGCCAGCAAACCACAGCTGTAACTGTTCAGTGGCTTCCGTTAATTGCTGCCAAGGTGTAGCGACATGTGGTAATAACCCTGCTCGCTGTTGCCAGGCTTCTAGCGTGGGTTGCCAGGAATGTTGCTCCAGTAACCCACAAACGGCGAGTTGCCGAAACCACCGCTGTTCTTCATTGGCTGCTGGTAGGCGTTTTAGCCAGCCGTACCAGCGAAACAGCGCAAACAGTGTCTCACGAATGATGCGTCGATCTCGGCCACCATGTTTTTTATTGAGGCGGAAATAACTGGCGACGACCCGATCAGCACTGTGCTTAGACTGCAGGATGTCAGTAAATAATAAACGGATCGTTTGTGCGTAACTGTCCGCGTGTTTTTCAACAGGAGTCATGACGTAAAAGCGTTGGAAATAACTGGCGCCAAGTGTAACAGATGCCGGGCGTCAACGCGTCAGTAGTCGAGCTCCAACGCAAAACACAGATAAGCCATCAGTCTCTGCGTGTGTTGCAGCTGTTGGTGACAGTACTCCACAAAATCATCCGCAATGATTGCACTGAGTGGGACTGTTTTTACTGCAATAAAATCCTTACGTTTTAGTTCGTTAATTAACGGATGTTGCTTATCGTAGCCTTTAGGCGGGCGTTGCAGACTGTCACCATCAAGGTAAAATCCGCCGTTATTGAGGTCCGAGAGCGCCTTTTTGTAGCCGTTGGGATTTTCATCAATACAGGCACGGATTTTACTGAGAATCGGCGATTCTGGGTGCCAAATCCCAGCGGCGATAAAGCAGCCATCGTTGGCAAGATGTACATACAACCCGGGGGCGTGAACATCTTTCCCTTGAAAATGGCGAAACTGGATCCCCACATTGGATTTATAAGGCGCTTTATCATGACTAAAGCGGGTATCTCGCTGTGGACGCATGAGGCTACCGCCAACTTTTTTGGCTACAGCGGTGAGTCTCGGAGAAAGGGCAAATACATGAGGTTGCATCTGTTCAATAAATTGCAACGCCGGCGTGCGTACTAATGCTTCATATTGATGCTGATTAGCCTTAAACCAAGCACGATCATTGTTAAGCTGCAACGCAGCAAGAAAATCAAAACAGCCTTGAGTAAACATGGTCCCTTCCTTGACATCATTAGGGGGAGTATCAATCGCCATTCAGCGCTTGGGAACTGCGGCTTCCAGCTCTATGTCGGTACAACCTCGGTTACAGCGAATGTAGCCAACACTGTTTTCACCCGCCACGGGTAATTGGGCCTGCAATTGTTGGCCGCAATGGCGACATAACACCATGCGACCTGCCAACAGGTTTTTAATTAGCTGTTTTTGCTCATGGAAGGAGGTTGCACTGCGGCGGTTGAGTTCACTAAAGTCCTGCGTGTCCATAGTCGTATGCCGTCATCCACTAAAGTCGCGATTATAATCTGCTTTATGGATAGGCTTCAAACGCCTGTGACCAAGTTATAAAAAAGCCTCGTAATCGTACGAGGCTTTTTATAACTTGCTAAATTACATAGCGTTTCTGAATATCTGGCAGATTTCTTCGTGTGAGGCCTGTTTCGGGTTGGTCAAACCACAAGCGTCTTTCAGTGCATTAGTTGCCAGCACAGGAATATCTTCAGCCTTAACACCGATGCTAGTGAGATTAGCCGGAATACCAACATCTGCCGCCAATTTCTTGATAGCATCAATAGCCGCCTGTGCACCAGTAGCATCATTCATGGCGCTAACATCAATTCCCAATGCCTTGGCAACATCTTTTAAACGCGGCGCAGCAACCTGTGCATTGTATTCCTGCACGAATGGCAGCAGTAGCGCGTTACAAACCCCGTGTGGCAGATCATAGAAACCGCCTAACTGATGCGCCATTGCGTGGACATAACCGAGACTGGCATTGTTGAAAGCCATGCCCGCGAGGAACTCTGCATAGGCCATCTGCTCGCGCGCTTCTATGTCATCGCCGTGAGCAACGGCAGTGCGCAGGTTGTCACGAATAAGCTCCATGGCTTTTATGGCACAGGCATCGGTAATGGGGGTGGCGGCTGTGGAGACATAGGCTTCAACTGCGTGGGTAAGTGCGTCCATACCCGTTGCTGCTGTCAAACCCCGGGGCTTCTTCAGCATCAGTTGCGGATCGTTTACCGATAGCAGCGGCGTCACATGTTTATCAACAATGGCCATTTTGATGTGACGGGTTTCATCAGTGATGATGCAGAAACGGGTCATTTCACTGGCAGTACCAGCGGTGGTATTGATGGCAATCAGTGGTAGCTGCGGTTTAGACGACCGAT
This sequence comes from Shewanella sp. 4t3-1-2LB, assembly GCF_017368415.1. Classification (NCBI taxonomy): domain Bacteria; kingdom Pseudomonadati; phylum Pseudomonadota; class Gammaproteobacteria; order Alteromonadales; family Shewanellaceae; genus Shewanella; species Shewanella sp. 4t3-1-2LB. Next base: position 25,476 of record NZ_JAFNJD010000015.1, on the reverse strand, counting down.
CCAGCCCCTCGTAATCACCGATAGCACCACCATTGGCTGCGACTAACGCAATCCCCTTCGCGCAATCGTGTGGTGAACCGCCACCCAGTGAAATTACACAGTCACAGTCATTTTCCCGCAGTAGTTTCAGACCCGCCTCTACATTTGACACGGTAGGATTGGGATGCACGCCATCGTACACTGTCACTGATAGCCCGACTTGCCCCAGTTTTTCAGCGATAGAGCCAACAATGCCTATGCTGACCAGTGGTTTATCGGTCACAATCAGCGCATGTTTGAATCCGAGAGTTTTTATATCATTAATGGCGTCATCCACGGCGCCTTGACCCAGTACGTTGACTGACGGGATGAAAAATTTCGCAGCCATTTGTACACCTCCTAGTGTTTTTTTGGGCGATTGGATGTGTAAGCATACTTAACACAAGAAAAATCTAATGTAAATGAAATAGGCTTACAGTTCAGATAATTGAATAAATTTACGACAATAATCCCTTATTGTTATTCAATATCTTTATTAGATAAATGTGAAACAATAACACTCGGTTCCACTACATACAAAGTATAGTTCTCTGTACAGTCTGAGGCGCTCTCCCGTTGTAATTCTCTGTCGCTATCAAAGGGATTTGTTATCATGACGTGGTTGTCTTCGTGTACATCTCAATCCTGGCCTAATCAAATGGAAGCAAAATGGAAAAATATGAACAGTTGCTGATTTCATTGCGTAAGATCATTCGGGCCATTGATCTGCATTCTAAACAGCTCAGTAAGCATTCGGGGCTGACTGGCCCACAGTTGATTGTTATGCAGAAAATTGCCTTACTGGGAACGCCTCTGGCAAAGCAGGTGGCGGCGGAAATTAACCTCAGTCCTGCCACGGTGACGACCATTCTGGATCGACTGGAAGCTAAAGGGTTAGTGATCCGCCAGCGCAGTGTCGAGGACAAGCGTAAGGTCCATTTGTTACTGAGTGATGCAGGTCAGATATTGCTGCAATCTGCGCCCAAACCGCTGCAGGAGCATTTCATAAAACGCTATCAGTTGTTGGAAGAGTGGGAGCAAAGCCAGTTGTTATCGGCGGTGGAACGTATTGCAAATATGATGGATGCTGAGAAATTAGATGCCGCACCTATGCTCTTGGTCGGGCAGATCCTGTCACATGAGGATGATGAATCGTCGCGGTAATTTTTGGTACAAGCGTTGCTGCAATCTGGACATTATTTTCCCTAATGTAAAGACTCCACTCTCAATACTCTGAATTAACAATAAAAACCCATAGTTACTTTGGTGGATACTTCACCGCCATATGCACCGCTTTGGTGAACAGTTGCACATTTTTGCACCAACAGCTCATCTGTCTACGCAAAGCCGATAAACCATCAGTCACAGGCAATTTGTCATGTCACTGTAATAGTTATTTGATTTTAAACGTGTTAGATCATGCTGCAGCACGTTACTGTGATGCTGCAGGCGATGGATTTGCTTCTGGCATGGTAACTGCTCAATAATTGACTACTAGCCAACCAACAAACAGGGAGTGCGTTGATGGATCTGGAGAAGTTGCTGTACTTACAGGGAGTAGGTAATGGCTTTGTGGACTGCGATAGCCATTACCACACCACCCCTGCTGCCGATCGGGAAGCGATCCTGCGGGCAATGTGCCACGCGGAGTTACCCGTGGCTGGTGAGCCGCTTACTGCAGATTGGGTGACACAACGCATTAATTTACTTGATGCCGCACCGTGGCATAATTTTCTTCAGCCTTTTCAATGGAGCTACGTCGACGCCCCTTCTATCCGAGTGCGTTGTCCACAAGCTTATACCGGTGCGCTCACGCTGAACCTTTGTACCGAAAATGGCATTGCTACCGAGCTGACCTTTGTCGTTCCTCCGTTGCCAGTGGTTGGTGATTATTACACCGATAACCGTCTGTATCAGGAGCGTGAGCTACGGCTAGCGGAATACCTGCCAACTGAGCAGTTATCGGCACTGAGCGCGGGTTATCACCAGATAAAAATCTCCGCAGCAGACTGTCCTGATGGCATGAATAACGCTTGGTGCGAGGGTATCTGGATGCTGGTGCCCAGACGCAGTTATGGTGCTGAGCTACCACAGCAGTTGTCGCGTAAGCCCTGGGGGGTGAGTGTGCAGCTGTTTTCACTCTGGTCTAAGCAACCAAGTGATAGCCGTCGTAGCGGGATCCCCGCGAAAATTGGTGATTTTCGGGTATTGAGCGAATTTATCCGTTTAATGGCCGCCAAAGGGGCGGATTTTATTCAACTCAACCCCTTGCACGCTCTTCCATTACAAGATTCCGAGGCCGCCAGTCCCTACAGCCCTTATGACCGAAGACGGTTGCATCCTCTATACATCAGCACCTCGATGTGCCCAGAAGCCTGCCACGATGACTGGCAAGCTGCATTACCGCAAAAAATGCCTGCTAATAACAACGGTAGTCTGTGGATAGATTATGCGGCGGCGTTTAAGGTAAAAGTCGCCGAATTGAAGGCGTTGTTTAAGGTTTTTAAAGGTTACCCATCGCATCACCCTCGGCAACAGGCTTATGCACGCTTCATCGACGATAACGGTGAGGATCTGCAGTTTTATGCCAGGACACAGGCACAGCAAGTAACGGCGCCGTGGTTAAAAAATCCCGACTTCTATCTGTATCTGCAATTTGTTGCTGAAGAGCAACTGGCCCATTGCCAGGCATTAACACAGGAACTCGGCATGGCTATCGGGTTAGTACGAGATTTAGCTGTGGGTGCCATTGGTGCTGGCGCTGAAGTTCGCCAGCATCCAAACCAATTTTGTACTTATGCCAGTATCGGAGCGCCACCTGATCCATTCGCCCCGCAGGGGCAGAATTGGGGGTTAACGCCGCTGGATCCCATCGGATTACGGCAGGCAAGTTTTGGGCATTTTATCGCTTTGCTGCGTAGCAATATGCGGCATTGCGGTGCCTTGCGTATTGACCACATGATGGGGTTGTTTCGACTTTGGTGGTGGCCGGAGGTAGCTGCTGGTGGCACTCAGCATGGTGGAACTTATGTGTACTATCCGTTCGAGTGTTTGATGGCGATTTTGTTGCTGGAGAGTCAGCGGGCGGCTTGCATGGTGATAGGCGAAGACTTGGGATTAGTTCCTACGGAGATTATTGAGCCGATGTATCGTGGCGGTATTTTTTCCAATGAGCTGTTTTACTTCTGTGTTGACGAACCGCGTTTGCCGCAGTATGCCGGATTCAAACCGCCATCGGAATACAAGCCGCATGCACTGATGATGTTGGCTAATCATGATGTACCGACGATGGCAGCGTGGTGGCAGGGAAAGGATCTGCTGCAGCGTCAGCAACTCAAACTGTATTCCGCAGTAGAGTTACAGCAGGCGCAGCAACGTCGAGACCATAAGCGGCAGGGGCTGCTGCATTGGATACAGGATATGACCGGCTGCCAGCTTACTGTGGATGTTGATTTTGCCACACTGTTGCCCATCTGGGCGGGTGCGGTTGCTGCTGGCAACAGTGAGCTGTTCAGCTTAGCACTGGCAGACCTGCTGGCAGAAGAAGATGCCGTAAATATTCCTGGCACCAGTCGCGAGTACCCGAACTGGCGTCGACGTTATTCATTGCCGGTGGAACAACTGTCACAACACGCACTCTTTGGGCAGACCATCGATACCGTTGCTGACGCCAGAAATACCCCTCGCAATTAACTGACAGGAGAACTTGCTGATGAAACCGCAACCATCCGCTCAATCCAATCAACGCTCGGCCTCCGTCGCTCAAGGTGATGGTGCTAGTGGTATTTGCGGTGATACAGCAACCTGTAAGGCGCTGGCGCAAGGTTATCATGGTGATGCTTTCAGTTGGTTGGGGATGCACCAAATTGTATTGGAAGGCAAATCAGCCTTGGTTGTCAGAGCCGTGTTGCCTAGCGCTACTGATGTATTCGTTATTGATCGCAAATCCGGCAATAAGGTCGCGCAGTTATTACCAGTTGCAGGTGCCGAACCGCTGTTTGTCGGTAAGCTTGGACGACGGACCACACCTTTTGCCTATCAGTTACAAGTGCACTATCCCGAGGCGCAAGTATTATTGGATGATCCTTATGCTGCGCCATCTATCCTAGATGAACGGGATATCTACCTGTTTTGTGAAGGTCGCCAGCAACAGGCTTGGCAGTTCCTCGGTGCTAATTGGCGTCAGAATGATGGTCTTGACGGGGTGTTGTTTTGTGTTTGGGCGCCTAATGCAAAAGCGGTGTCAGTAGTTGCAGATTTTAACTGTTGGGATCAGCGTCGCCACAGTATGCGTTTCCATCCAGGTTCTGGGCTCTGGGAAATTTTTATTCCAGGTCTGCAAGGGGGTGAGTACTACAAGTATGCCATTCAAACCGCAACTGGCGAGTGGCAGCAGAAAGCCGACCCGTTTGCCAGAGCAATGGAGCCACCGCCTCACAATGCCTCACGAGTGCCTTTTGCTGAAACATGGTCCTGGGGAGATGAAAGCTGGATGCATGGGCGCAGCCAGATTGCTTGGCACAAGGCCCCCATCAGTATTTACGAAGTCCATTTAGGATCTTGGCGGCGTAAAGGTGCTGATGGCCGTGAATATCTGAACTATGAGGAGCTGATTGCCCAGTTAGTGCCTTATGTGTCGGCGCTGGGATTCACCCATGTAGAATTCATGCCGCTGAGTGAATATCCCTTTGATGGTTCCTGGGGTTATCAACCGGTGGGTTTATATGCGCCAACCTATCGCTTTGGTAATGCTGCGGCGCTGAAGGCATTGATTGATGCTTTTCATCAGGCGGGCATTGGCGTGATATTGGATTGGGTGCCAGCACATTTCCCGAAAGATCCGCACGGTTTAGCACGTTTTGACGGCACCTGTCTGTATGAACATGAAGATCCTCGGCGCGGCAGTCACCCAGACTGGGACACCTTGATATACAACTATGGACGTAAGGAAGTACAGAGTTTCCTGTTGAGCAATGCCTGTTACTGGTTACAGGAGTTCCATATTGATGGCCTGCGGCTGGATGCGGTGTCTTCGATGTTATATTTGGACTACAGTCGCAAAGCGGGTGAATGGGCTCCCAATCAGTATGGCGGTCGTGAAAATCTGGATGCCATCGCTTTGCTGCAGGATCTCAATACCAGGCTCTACTCTCGTTATCCCGGCATTATGATGATCGCCGAAGAGTCTACGGCTTGGGGCGGTGTCAGCCGCGATGTTGGCTCCGGAGGGCTCGGGTTTGGCTTTAAGTGGAATATGGGCTGGATGCATGACACCCTCAGCTATATCAGCCGCGATCCTATTCACCGCAGTTTTCATCATCATGAGATGACCTTTTCTCTGGTGTATGCCTACACTGAAGAATTCATTTTGTCACTGAGCCATGATGAGGTGGTGCACGGTAAACGCTCCCTAATAGAGAAAATCCCCGGCGATGATTGGCAAAAATTCGCTACATTGCGGGCTTACTATGGTTTCATGTGGGCGCATCCAGGCAAACAGTTGTTATTCATGGGCAATGAATTTGCCCAACGGCATGAGTGGCAGCATGACTACAGTCTTGACTGGCATCTATTGCAATATGCGCCGCATCAGCAGTTACAGCAATGGGTAACTGATCTTAACCAATGTTATCGGCAGTGTCCGGCACTGTGGCAGCGTGATGGTGAAGGCAGTGGCTTTGCTTGGCTGGATTGTACCGATGCGGCCGACAGTGTGCTGGCCTTTTGCCGGTTTGATGATCATGGCAATGCTTTGGTGACGGTGTGTAATTTTACCCCAACAGTACACCATGGTTATCGTATCGGTTTGCCCAAGGCCGGACATTATCGGGAGCTGCTCAACAGTGACAGCCATTTTTATGGTGGCAGTGATGTGGGAAATGGTGGCGGCATTAACGCCGAAGCCGTGCCTTGGCAGGGGATGCAGCATAGTGCCATGATCAGCCTTCCACCACTGGCGACTGTGTATTTTCAATGGCAGGAGAGTGACTGATGCAGATGCTCAGTGGTCAACCTTACCCGCTTGGTAGTCAGGTTGTCAGAGATGCTGACGGTCAAGTGTTGGGGGTGAATTTTGCCTTATTTTCAGCGCATGCGACGCAGGTCGAGCTATGTATCTTCCGCACTGAAACCGGAGGACACTGGCAGGAGGTTGGTCGTTACTCATTACCACAGCAGCGCCAACAGATTTGGTGTGGTTTTCTAGCCGGGGCCGAACCGGGTATGTTCTACGGTTATCGGATCGACGGCCCCTACCAGCCACATCTTGGGCACCGCTTTAATCCGAACAAGTTGCTACTGGATCCCTATAGCCGTTGGATTGCTGGAACATTGCAACCTGGCCCCTGGCATCTTGGCTATGCCAGAGTTGACGCATCCGGCAGGCCTCTCGATGACGAATGCCAGCTAGAATTGCCAGAACTTGAACGAGATGGTGCCAAAAAAGTCAGTGCTGACGGTGGCATTGGCGACGATTCCCTTCCCAATAGCTGTGATAACGCTTGGGCTATGCCGCGTTCAGTCGTGGTGGAAGATCAATCTTTTAATGGGACGCGGATATTGCCGCGGCCACTGAGCTATGAGGTGATTTATGAGATGCATCTTAAAGGCTTCAGTGCCCGTTTACCTGAACTGGCTGAACATCTGCGTGGCACGTTTGCCGGATTGGGCAGCGATGTTGCTATTCGTTATTTGAAATCCCTAGGCGTTACCTGTGTAGAGCTATTGCCGATACAGAGTTTTTTTTCCGAACCTTTCTTGACCGATAAAGGTATGACTAACTACTGGGGCTATAACAGTATTGGCTTTTTTGCGCCCCATCCGAGCTATTGTGCAACGGCTGATGGCATTCAGGAGTTTAAGCAGATGGTCGATGCCCTGCATCAGCATGATATTCGCGTGGTGCTGGACGTAGTTTATAACCATACCGCAGAAGGCAGTCGGCTTGGACCCCATTACAGTTTTCGTGGCATCGATAATGCCAGTTATTATCGGCTGCACCCCAATGATAAACGTTTTTATATCAATGATACTGGTTGTGGTAATTGCCTCAATATCAGTCACCCGCGGGTGTTGCAGTTGGTGATGGATTCGTTGCGCTATTGGGTGTCGGTCATGGGCGTTGATGGTTTTAGATTTGATCTGGCCACCTGTCTAGGGCGGGAGCCGCAGGGGTTTGATCGTGGCAGTGGTTTTTTCGATGCACTGATGCAAGACCCGGTGCTCAGCGGCGTTATGCTGATTGCTGAACCCTGGGACATTGGACCAGGCGGCTATCAGTTAGGACAGTTTCCGTTGGTGTTTTCTGAGTGGAATGACCGTTATCGCGATACTATTCGCCGTTTTTGGCGTGGCGATTACGGCATGCTGCCGGAACTGGCCAAGCGGTTACACGGCTCCGGTGATCTATTTGAGCACTCAGGACGAGGCCCTTGTAGCTCTATCAACTTTATCAGTAGCCATGATGGATTCACACTCCGTGATTTAGTGAGTTACGAACAGCGCCATAATGAAGCCAATGGTGAAGATAATCGCGATGGTCATCACGAGAATTTCAGTTGTAATTTTGGCGTGGAAGGTCACAGCGATGATCCACAAATCCAAGCATTAAGGGCGCGCCAGTGTCGTAATATTTTGGCCACTTTGCTGTTATCGCAGGGAGTGCCTATGCTACTGGCTGGTGATGAGCAGGGTAATAGCCAGCAAGGTAACAACAATGCCTATTGTCAGGATAATCCGCTGGGATGGATTGACTGGCGTGATGATGAACACAGTCACGCGTTGCAGCGCTTCTGTCGGCGATTGATTGATATTCGGCGTCAATCCTCAGTGTTTTACTGCTCGGCTTATATCCATACAGATGATCTTTTGGCACCACAGGCCTTAGCGTGGTTTGATGCCCGCGGTGAGGCGATGAGTCGAGTGCATTGGGCGGAAGGCCATTGTCGCAGCTTACAGATGTTGCTCAAAGGTGAGAATGACAACGGGCAGCCGGAAATGTTGCTGTTGTTGCTGCATGCCGGTGACGACCAACACGCTTTTACCATTCCCAAAACCAGCCTTGCCGCCCGTTGGCAGCCGTTGTTGAGCAGCGCGACTGCCGATGGGGCACCGCAAGACAGCACGCCACGAAAACCCGGTCAGCAGCAGTTGTTGATATCGCATAGCCTGCTGTTATTTAAGGCCATTATCCCCGCTACTAATTAATCGCATTTGACGTTTGCAGCATCCAACCAGGAGGAAACATGAGCGACACCTCGAAAACCCCGGCCCGCCGCACCGCCAAAGGACGTAGCCAAGGTCAACAAAGTACCGTTGCCAGCCAGGCCAAAATGCCGGCCCATGAACCCTGCGAACCTTGTGATTCACTGAAAGCCGCATTTGCCAGACAGTTGCGTTATGACCTGTGCTGGGATGAGCAAAATTCGGAAGCGATGTTTCATGCGCTAGCGCTCAGTGTCAAAGAACAGTTGTTGGATAACTGGCGTGACACCCGTAGGCAGGATTTGCAGCAACACAAAAAGCATGTGGCTTACCTGTCACTGGAATTTCTCATGGGGCGCACACTCGGTAATGCCTTGCTGAATTTGGAATTGACTGATGAGTGCCGCACCGTCTTGCAGGAATATGCCGTTAGACTGGAGACGCTGGAGCAACAGGAACATGATGCCGGATTAGGAAATGGTGGTCTGGGACGGCTGGCCGCCTGTTTTCTCGATAGCTGCGCTACATTAGGGCTAGCGGTGACGGGTTATGGCATCCGTTACGAATATGGCATGTTTTTACAGAAGATTGTGGATGGCTATCAGGTGGAACAACCGGACCGCTGGCTGCGCGATGGTAATCCGTGGGAAGTCCGGGTTCCGCAGCACAATGTGACGGTGCATTTTGGTGGCCGAACCCAGAGTTATGTGGATCTGCGGGGGCGGCGTCATATATTGTGGCTTGATACTCAGGATGTACTGGCGGTGGCATATGATGTGCCGGTTCCCGGTTATCGCAACGGCCGGGTCAATACTTTGCGTCTGTGGAAAGCCGAAGCTACCAATGAATTTGATCTGGCCGAGTTTAATCAGGGCGATTATACCGAGGCGGTAGCTGCCAAAAACCAGGCAGAGCAGATCACTATGGTGCTGTATCCCAATGACAGCAGCGAAAACGGTAAAGAATTGCGGTTGCGGCAGCAGTATTTTCTGTCTTCAGCCAGCCTGCAGGACCTGTTGCGTAACTGGGTGCAGCTGCATGGCATGGATTTTACTGAATTTCCCAAGTTTAACGCGATCCAGTTAAACGATACCCATCCCGCCATTGCTGTGCCGGAGTTGATGCGGCTACTGGTGGATGTTTATGAACTGGAATGGGACCCGGCCTGGCAGATTGTCAGCCGTTGTTTGGCTTATACCAACCACACTTTATTGCCTGAAGCGTTAGAGCGCTGGCCGGTACGCATGTTTGCTCACATGCTGCCGCGTATTCTTGAAATCGTCTATGAAATCAATGCCCGCTATCTTGATGAAGTGGCACATCGCTGGCCTGGAGATGTCAGCAAATTGCGAGACATGTCGATCATTGAAGAGGGACCAGAACCCCACATCCGCATGGCTTATCTGGCGATTGTGGCGAGTTTTTCCGTCAATGGTGTGGCGGCGCTGCACACGCAACTACTGACTTCAGGGTTGTTTCATAATTTCCACGAATTATGGCCACATAAATTCAACAATCGTACTAACGGTGTGACACCGCGCCGATGGCTGGCGTACTGTAATCCAGCGCTAGCCCAACTGATCAGTAGTCGTTTAGGACATGACTGGGTAACCGACCTTAGCAAGTTATCGGCACTCAATGCTTACACCCAGGATCATGCTTTTGTTGAGGAATGGCGTCGCGTTAAACAGCATAACAAGCAGAAGCTGGCAACGCTGGTGGCTGAGCGTTGCCGGGTGGAATTTGATACCGGCATGTTGTTTGATGTACAGGTGAAACGTATCCATGAATATAAACGTCAGTTACTGAATATTTTGCATGTGATTCATCTGTACCAACGAGTGCTCACTGGTGACACTCACGGAATGCAACCCCGTTGTGTCTTAATCGGGGGTAAAGCGGCGCCTGGCTATGCCATGGCTAAACTTATTATCAAGTTAGCCAACAACGTGGCGCATATGATCAACAGTGACCACCGCGCCAAACCATGGCTGCGATTTGCCTTTTTGCCCGACTATAACGTTAGCGCTATGGAAACCATCTGTCCCGGTACCGATCTGTCGGAACAGATTTCCACTGCCGGTAAAGAAGCGTCCGGTACTGGCAACATGAAATTTATGATGAATGGTGCATTGACTCTCGGGACTTTAGATGGCGCCAATATTGAGATGTTGGAAGAGGTGGGGGAAGACAACTTTTTCCTATTTGGGCTTAATGCGCCATCGGTGGAGGAGTTAAAGGGGCATTACCGCCCATGGGAATATATTGCGGCATCAGAAGCGCTAACAGGGGTGATGGCACTGCTGAAAAGTGGCCATTTTAACCTGCAAGAACCGGAGATTTTTGCGCCGATTGTGGCCGCTATCGAATCGCCTACTGATCCGTGGATGTTGGCAGCAGATTTTGAATCTTTGCGACTAGCACAACTTGAAGTGGCAAAAGCTTATCAGGACTGGCAGCGATGGACCGCCATGAGTATTCGTAATACTGCTGCCAGTGGTCGGTTTTCCAGTGATGTCACGATTGCTGGCTACCGGGATCATATTTGGAAGGCGCGTTAACGGGCCTTTTTTCAGTTGGGGAGACAGAGGATATGTCAAATTCTAGTTTGCGCTTTATCAGCAACTTAACCCGCGATACCTATGCGTTGATCCTGGCAGGAGGCCGGGGAAGTCGTCTGCATGAACTGACCGACTGGCGTGCCAAACCGGCACTGTATTTTGGTGGTAAATTCCGTATTATCGATTTTCCGCTTTCCAACTGCGTTAACTCAGGTATCCGCCGCATTGGGGTAGTCACTCAGTATAAATCTCATTCACTTATCCGCCATATCATGCGTGGTTGGGGGCATTTCAAGAAAGAGTTGGGTGAATCAGTTGAAATTCTGCCGGCATCACAACGTTACTCAGATAACTGGTACCAGGGAACGGCCGATGCGGTATTTCAAAACATTGATATTATTCGCCATGAATTGCCACGCTATGTGATGGTGCTTTCTGGCGATCATGTGTATCGCATGGACTATGCTGGGCTGTTAGCCGCGCACGCGGAGTCCGGTGCGGATATGACAGTCTCCTGTATGGAAGTGCCCGTTGCCGAAGCTGCCAATGCGTTTGGGGTGATGGAAGTGGATACTGGCAACCGCATCCTCGGTTTTGAAGAAAAACCGGCGCATCCCAAGCCATTGCCAGACAACCCCGAGCTGTGTTTGGCATCTATGGGCAACTATGTCTTCAATACCGACTTTCTGTTTGAACAGCTAAAGCGCGATGCGCAGAATGCCGAGTCACAGCGCGATTTTGGTAAAGATATCATTCCGTCGATTATCGAAAATCATCAAGTGTTTGCCTACCCGTTCCGCAGCTCTTTCCCTAATGAGCCTGCCTATTGGCGGGATGTTGGCACGCTGGATTCATTTTGGATGGCCAATATGGAGTTGCTTTCACCCACCCCGGCGTTAAATCTTTATGATGCCAAGTGGCCGATCTGGACGTATCAGGAGCAATTACCTCCCGCTAAGTTTGTGTTTGATGATGATGGCAGACGCGGTATGGCCGTAGATTCCGTAGTTTCCAGTGGTTGCATCATTTCTGGTGCCACGGTACGTCATTGCGTGTTATTTAATGAAGTTCGGGTGTGTTCCTACTCAGTGGTTGAGGATGCGGTGATCCTGCCTGATGTGGTGATTCTACGTAACTGTCGTATCCGCAAAGCGATCATTGATCGGGGTTGTATTATTCCCGAAGGCATGGAAATAGGTTATAACCACGACCACGACCGCGCCAAAGGCTTCCGGGTATCGGAGGATGGGGTGGTGCTGGTGACCCGCGACATGTTGGGTCTTCCGGTAGGCTACGAATAACTAATAACAAAGGATAACGGAAGTAAATGCGGGTACTAATGCTGGCCGCTGAAAATGCGGCCCTCAACGGGGCGAAAGTTGGCGGTATGGCTGATGTGTTGCGGGATTTGCCGCTAGCACTGCAGCCTCATGGGGTTGCCGTCGATATGATTATGCCCGATTACGGTTTTTTGGCGCGGGAGCAACAGGCCGAGTTTGTGTGTGACTTTGTGGTGCCATTTGACAGTGGTCATTACCCGTTGAAGCTGTATCGCCTGCCTAATCCGTTGCTGCCTGATGTCTGGATCTACCTGTTGGCCCATGAGATGTTTGTCTCGCCAGGTCATGTTATCTATACCCAAGATGGGCCTGGTCGCCCGTTTGCTACCGATGCTAGCAAGTTTGCTTTGTTTTGCACTGCGGTTGCTACCTTGCTCTGTGGTGGCTTGCTGCCGTTACCAGAACGGTTGCACTTACATGACTGGCATTGTGGTTTTTTCAGCATGTTGCGAGCGTTTGAACCCGCATATGTCAAATTACAGCAAATCCCTACGGTGCTGAGTATTCATAATTTGGCGATGCAAGGGATCAGACCGCTGACTGGCGATATCTCCTCATTGCAGTCTTGGTTCCCCGCCATGACAGCTATGGGGGTAAAAGCGTTAGCACCTGCTATTGATCCCCGTTATCCCGATTGTGTTAATCCGCTACGTGCGGCCATTAATCTCAGCGATGCCGTGCATTTGGTGTCACCCGGCTATGCCGAAGAGGTGTTGCAGTCGTCGCGGCCTGCGGATGGTTTTTTTGGCGGGGAGGGCCTGGAGCTGGATCTGCAACGGCTACGTCGTTGCAAAAAGCTGTTTGGCATTCTCAATGGTTGTGACTACAGCACTGCGCCACCCGAAGTGTCGCGAACACAGATGCGTCAGCAATTAAATCCGCTGGCATATCAGGCACTGCTGAGCAAACTGGGATACAGTGAATTCGTGCATTCATCGGAGATGATTGCCCAAATCCGTTTGGCGCAACATGAGTCTCCACAGGGTTTTTTACTGACATCCGTCGGCCGGTTAACTGATCAGAAAATGCTGATTTTACGGCAACCCTGGCAAGGTGGCTTGGTGTTGGATGCGATATTGCAGCGACTGGCGTCGTGGAACACCTCTGCTCGCTTCTGGTTACTCGGTAGTGGCGATGCGGCGTTGGCGCGGGAGTTCAGTGAGGTGGCTGCTCGTCATCATAACTTTCTGTTTATCAACGGCTATCATGAACAACTGTCCTCGGCGCTTTATCACTGTGGCGACCTGTTCTTGATGCCCAGTTCATTTGAACCCTGTGGCATTAGCCAAATGCTGGCACTCAAGGCTGGACAGCCCTGTCTGGTGCATGGCGTTGGTGGTCTTAAAGATACTGTTGAGGACGGCCATAACGGCTTTGTTTTTCATGGCGCTAATCTGCAGCAACAAAGTGAGGCGCTATTGCAGACATTGGAACGGGCATTAACGCTTTTTGGTACCTCTCATTGGCAGCAATTGGTGAGTGCCGCACATGCCAGTCGCTTTGAATGGCACACCAGCGCTCGCGAATATGTGGACAAGCTCTATAGTTCTGCTAATTAACCGAAGCAATTCAAAGGACTCTGCTAAAATCAGATCGATTGTGCTGAGAATTTTCTCTGGGGGCTTCGGAGCCTGATATGTTTCTTCCATTAGTGCAGAACGCAGCTTTGCTGTTGGCGTTGCTCTTAATTTATGACGCTATTCCGCTGTATCGTAAAGACAGTCGCTATCTGTTGGGGGGACAGTTGCTGTCGGGGTCGCTGATTGGGGGGATCTGTATTGCGGTAATGCTGACTCCGTGGACCTTCAGTCCTGGGGTTATCTTTGACAGCCGCAGTGTCCTGCTGTGTATGACCGGGTTGTTTTTTGGTGGCATTCCAACATTGCTGGCCTGCGTTATTGCCTCATTGTTTCGTATCTATCTAGGTGGCGAAGGTGCATTTATTGGCGCTGGCGTTATCTGGACATCCGGGATAGTGGGGATTTCTTGGCGTAAATGGCGTAACTGGAATCGCCAATCACTGACTCATATCGGCTATCTGGAACTCATCATTTTTTCGCTGCTGACCCATGTGTTGATGCTGCTGTGGATGTTGCTGTTGCCTGCAACGCTGGCTGTGGATGTCATCACTCGTATCGCTTTTCCGGTGCTGATACTCTTCCCAATAGTGAATGTGCTGATGGGCAAAATGCTGTCGCAACGTCTGGAACGGGAAGTGACACAACAGTTGCGGTTGCAGGATGATTTTTTATTCCGTTCACAATTTAACGTAGGCAATTACGGTATCTCCATCAGTTCTCCTGAACGTCTGTTCTTGAAGGTCAATCCGCATTTTTGTCACATGGTGGGTTATACCGAAGAAGAATTACTGCACAAAACCTGGGACAGCCTGACACATCGTGACGATATAGACGAAAACATGTTCAATTTCCGTCGGATGATGGCAGGTGATATCGAACGATATGAGCTGGAAAAACGCTTTATCAAAAAAAATGGCCAGGTGCTTCATACCCATATGACGGTTTCCTGCCAGCGCAGTTTCCATCAAGTACAACTGGTCATCGCCGGTTATATTGACATCAGTGCAGCTAAGGAAGCACAGCAGGCGTTGGCGGTGAGCCATGCCGAGCTAGAACTAGTGCTCGCCAGCAGCCAGTTAGGCTACTGGGTGTGGGATCTTTGTAGCGATCGCATCACCAATGATAAACAAACCGCAGCTATGCTGGGCTGTACGCTGGAGGAACTCAATAGGGGACGACAAGTGTGGCTTAACGCCATATTGGTTGAAGACCGCATGGAAACACTGCATGCACTTGAACGGCACATCTCCGGCGATACGCCTTCCTATAACAGCGAGTATCGGATCCGCCGTACTGATGGAGAGATCCGCTGGATCCGCGATGTCGGCCAGGTGATGGAACGTAAAGCTGCCAAACCAGTAAAAGTTTGCGGTATTCATCAAGATATCACCCGCGAAAAACAACGTGAGACCTCCTTGAAGTTGGCGGCATCGGTGTATGAAAACAGCAGCGAGGCCATGAGTGTGCTCGACCGTCATGGTAAGATCATCAATGTGAACCCGGCGTTCTGCACCATCATTGGGTATCGAGAAGCTGAGATTATTGGCAAAAATATCACTCTGTTGAAAAGTGAGCGTTACTCGGCTGCAGATTTTCGTGCCATCAAAAAAGATATCGGCAAATACCAGCGCTGGCAGGGCGAGTTATGGATACGGCGCCATGATGGACAAGAAATTATCACTTGGTTGACCATCAACACTATCAGCGGCAGAAAAGGTGAACCACCGCAGTGGGTGGCGTTGTTCTCTGATATCACCGAGAAAAAGCATTCAGAGCAGGTTATCTGGCATCAAGCTAATTACGATCCGCTGACCGGATTACCTAATCGTCGTATGTTACTGGATCAGCTGTATCATGAAATCCAGCGGGCCCGTCGCCGCAGTAGCAAACTAGCGCTGTTATTCCTTGATTTGGACTTCTTTAAGGAGGTCAACGATACCCTAGGGCACGATATGGGCGATCAACTGCTGATCCAGACCGCCGCTAGGTTGCGTGAATGTGTGCGGGAATCCGATTTTGTGGCGCGTCTTGGGGGCGACGAATTCACGATTATTCTAACCGATGCCATTAGCTCGCAGGGGATTGAACGGGTAGCCGGACAGATCCTGGCACGTATTGCTGAGCCCTATCAACTTGGTGATGAAACCGCCTATATCAGTGTCAGTATCGGTATTACGCTGTATCCCGATGATGGCGAAGTGGAAGATGTATTGCTGAAACATGCTGATCAGGCAATGTATGCCGCCAAAGAGCATGGGCGCAATCGTTATCACTACTTCACTGATTCCATGCAGCAACAGGCACATTACCGCATGCGTTTGATCCAGGACTTGCGTTCGGCGGTGGAAAGCTGCGCGTTTCAGCTAAGTTATCAACCTATTGTGGAATTGAAGAACGGTAAAGTAACCAAAGCTGAAGCACTTATCCGCTGGCATCATCCGCAACGAGGGCAAGTATCTCCGGCGGAGTTTATTCCGGTTGCTGAAGACACTGGGTTAATTTTTGCTATCGGTAATTGGGTGTTCCAACAAGCCGTCAAACAAAGTGCCCAGTGGCGCGAGCAATTCGGCGCAGAAGTGCAAATCAGCATCAACAAATCACCGGTACAATTTCGCGATGAAGGCTCTCATTTCCATGAGTGGTTACAAACGTTGCAGCAACAACCAGATGGCGGTATCTGTATTGAGATCACCGAAGGATTGCTGCTAGATACCAATATGCCGGTGTCAGAAAAACTCTTGGCGTATCGGGATGCTGGCGTACAGGTATCACTGGACGATTTTGGCACTGGCTATTCCTCTTTGGCCTACCTAAAAAAATTTGATATCGACTATCTGAAAATCGACCAGTCCTTTACTAAGAATATTGACAGCGACGCCAGCAATCAGACCTTGTGCGAAGCCATCGTGGTAATGGCTCACAAACTCGGCATGAAAGTTATTGCTGAAGGGGTGGAAACTGCCGCACAGGCAGCCTTGTTACAGCAGATTAACTGTGACTATGCACAAGGTTACTTTTACTCTAAACCGATTTCTGCGACAGAGTTTGCCTCGCTTTATCTACAGCCAACGGCGATTGCAAGTCACTCGGAATAAAGTTGTGCGCCGTGTATACTGCGCGCTTTATATGGTGTGGACCTGATTATGCTGTTTTCTGAAACATCGCTACCTCATCAACTGCTCACTGCGGTGGCAGATTATGGCTATCGCCAACTGACACCGGTGCAACAACAGGTATTACCGTTGGCGCTGGCAGGTAACGATCTGCTGGTATCGGCGCAGACCGGCAGCGGTAAAACGGCGGCATTTGGGTTGCCGATTGTGGCACGGCTGAGTGCTCAGTCACCAGCAATCGGTGCTGCTCCCAAAGCGCTGATCCTTACCCCAACTCGGGAATTGGCACAGCAACTGGCAATACATCTCAATGCCTTTGCGGCCGGGTCATCACTCAAGATTAGCGCTGTCTATGGTGGCGCTAATTTTCGGCCGCAGCGGCAGCGGTTACTGCAAGGGGTTGATATTCTGGTCGCGACCCCTGGGCGTTTGTTTGATCATTTGAGTCAGGACTATCTCGATCTCAGTCAATTACAGTTTTTGGTACTGGATGAAGCCGATCGCATGTTGGATATGGGTTTTATTAAAGATATTCAACGATTGCAAAAATGGTTGCCAAGCAAGCGGCAGACACTGTTGTTTTCTGCCACTTTCCCGCCAGTTGTGCGCCAGTTGGGGCAACAACTGACGCAGCAGCCACAATGGATTGAATTGCCACACAGTGTCTCTCAGGGAAGCATCCACCAACAGGTATTGCTGGTGTCAAAACAGCGTAAAGCCGAATTGCTGGCCGAATTGGTGGGTAAACACAACTGGCAACAGACGCTAGTATTTGTCAATACCAAAGATGCTGCCAGCCGTTTGGGGCAGGAACTCTCTCTGGATGGCATCAGCAATGAAGTGTTTCATGGTGACTGTACGCAAGGCGCTAGAAATCGAGCATTAGCCGCTTTTGTTGACGGTAAGATTCGGATATTGGTGGCTACCGATGTCGCCGCCAGAGGACTCGACATCCCAGCACTACCGCGGGTGATCAATCTGGAACTGCCGACGGAGCCAGAAGATTATGTGCACCGCATTGGTCGCACCGGTCGCGCCGGCTTGGACGGTGAAGCCTTAGCTATGGTGAGTCCTCAAGAATTGCCGCAATTGCAACAGTTGCAACAAGTTCTCGGATTGAATTTGCCACAGCAGACACCTGTGGGCTATGAAGTCACCGCGCCATTACCAGAACGTTATCGTCACGCTGCTAAGCTCACCAGTACTAAACTGCCACCCAAACAAAGGGTGCGTAGTAACCAGAAACCCAAGCGACCACGCCGATAACAGGTGTGGCTGGCAGCGGTTTTGGGTACACTTGGCAACCTGCTGAATGCCAGTCTTAATAACTTATTATGATCATTACCGCCGTTCCGACCCATGTTATCACCGGCTTCTTGGGAGCAGGAAAAACTACTTTTATCAAAGCGTTATTGCAGACTAAGCCAGTCGATGAAACCTGGGCGGTGCTAGTAAATGAATTCGGTGAAATCGGTATAGATGCGGGACTGATGGGCAATGGCAATGCACAGGTTGTGATCCGCGAAGTGGCGGGTGGCTGCATCTGCTGTGCCGCTGGCGTACCATTGCAAGTGGCGGTGACACAGTTACTTGCCAAAGCCAAACCACAACGTTTGTTGATTGAACCCACAGGTTTAGGCCATCCACAGCAGATCATTCGTACGTTAAAATCAGACTGGTTTGCACAATCGATTCACTTGCTTTCGTCCGTGTGTCTGTTGGATCCGCGGAAACTGGGTGATGCGCGCTACTATGAGCATGAAACCTTCAACGCGCAGCTTGCCAGTGCGGATATCTTGCTGGCAGCTAAAGCCGACTTATGGCAGGAACAGAGCCAAGTTCAGCAGCAATTACAGCAGTTTGTTGCCAAGCATTATCCGCAAAAGCCGTGGTTAGTTTGGTCACAGCAGTTACCTGTGCCGTCAGCATTATGGGCGTTAATGCAGCATCCAGGCAATGATACCAGCGCTCCTAGCCGCCAGATACCTTCACTATTGCAACCCACATCTGAGTTCAACATAGATGCCGACACTGCTGATGAAGCTTTTGACGACAGAGGTGTACTCTTCAAACAACATCTGGACGGTGAGGTCTGTAGTTATGGCTGGGTTTTCTCTCCGGCTTGGGTGTTTTCATTAGCGCCTTTACTGCGATGGGTTAAAGCCCAGCAAGTGATGCGATTAAAAGCGGTAATGATCACCGCCGATGGCATAGCCGCCTGCAACATGCTTGACGGTGAGTTACAGGTGGCGGAGTTGGATGATGCACTGGATTCCCGCCTAGAGCTTATCAGTCGGGAACCACTAGATGCCGTGCTGCTGGAGCGGCAATTGTTAGCGTGTGCGGCAGCGGAGTATTAATGGGTAGCACCGAAAATCGAGGCGCCGCGGCCGATCTGGCGTTGCTGCAAGCGCCAGTTGGCAAACTGTTTTGGCGTTATGCCGTGCCAACTATCGCTTCGATGTTGGCGACCGGCATTTATGTAACCATCGATGGCATGTTTATCGGCCACTACTTAGGAGCCGATGGCTTAGCGGGGATCACCTTAGCTTATCCTGTCGGCGCAATATTATATGCGGTGGGGACCTTAATCGGCATGGGCGGTGCGGCGCTGGTGTCTTTGTTGCTAGGGCAAGGTAAGGTCACTGAGGCCCGTCAGGTCGTGGGTAACAGCTTCACGCTGGCCTTGCTGTGCGGCATAACGTTGGCGGTCATTGGTAGCGCTGGCAGTGAGTCGGCGTTGCGACTGCTCGGCGCTGATGGCGCAGTACTGGCTTACGCCCGCGATTACCTGTTCTGGTATTTTGCCCTTGGGACTTTACCTATTCTGGCAACCACCTTTACCGCCATGTTACGTAATGATGGTCATCCGGGAACAGTTACGCTGATCCTGATCTTGGGCGGCGTGTTGAACACGCTGCTCGACTGGTTGCTGATCGTGGTATTGCCGTTCGGGCTGGCCGGGGCGGCTATCGCCACCATGTTGTCGCACGGTGTCACTGCGGCATTGTGTTTGCGGCATTTTTTCAGTGACCGTACCCGTTTGCAATTAAATCTGCGACAAATGCAATGGCAATGGCCTCACGTGCGTGGCATTGGCCGATTGGGTCTCTCCAGTATGTTGATGAGCCTTTATCTGTCGGTAGTGCTGACACTGCATAATATTGCCTTGTTATGGCAGGGCAATGAGTTGCACCTCGCCGCCTATGGCGTGATCGGTTACACCGAAGCTATGTTTTATCTAATTTTTGAAGGTATTGCTCTCGGCACTCAGCCCATTCTCAGTTTCAATACCGGTGCCCGACAACTGCAACGTGTGCGTCAGGCGGCCAAACTGGCTTTTAGTGTCACCATTGCCACAGCCTTGCTCGGCTGGCTGTTGATTTATGGTAGGCCACAGTGGATGTTGTGGTTGTTTGCTGGCGATAATCCGCAGTTGGCACCTGTAGCGATTGAAGGGATGTATCTGTATTTCTGGGGATTGCCGCTGGAAGGCATGGTGCTCGTCGGTGCCAGTCTGTTTCAGGCTATCAACCGTCCGAAAGAAGCGGCGATGTTGACCGGTGCCAAAATTGTGCTGGTGGCCTTGCTATTGTGGTTACTTGGCGGCTTGTTTGGGGTGCGAGGTGTGTGGGTTTCGTTATCTTGCTGCAGTACGCTGTTATGGTTGTGGATGTGTCATACCTTAAAGCGCCTAAATAATGCGGCATGATAATTTATCTATTTGTTTTAAAATGAATTAATTTAAATGTAACTAAAGAAGCGATTACCATATTAGCGGTTTTGTGTTATTAATGGAGTCGGATTTTCGTCTGTAGCGGAGGTAGAGGTCGTGGCCCCTAAAAGAATCGTAATCGTTGGTGGTGGTGCTGGTGGTCTAGCACTTGCCTCAAAGCTGGGGCGTAAGTTAGGGCGTGCAGGTAAAGCAGAAGTATGCTTGGTGGATAAAAGCCCGGTACATATCTGGAAGCCCAAGTTACATGAAGTCGCTGTCGGGGTTATCGATCAGTCGATTGAAGGCCTGCTCTACCGCGATCACGGCCTGAAAAACGGCTACCGTTTTCTGCGTGGCGAAATCACCGGTTGTGATCCTCATAACAAGCAAATCACTCTCTCAAAAGTCGTGAACGATGATGGCGATGCATTACTGGATGAACGCCACGTTGACTATGATTGTCTGGTGCTGGCAATTGGCAGTGTTTCCAACAGCTTTCACACTCCTGGCGCCGAAGAACACTGTATCTTTCTTGATAATCTGGAAAGTGCCAACCTGTTCCACCAGAAATTATTGGAT
Source organism: Shewanella sp. 4t3-1-2LB (assembly GCF_017368415.1). Lineage (NCBI taxonomy): Bacteria > Pseudomonadati > Pseudomonadota > Gammaproteobacteria > Alteromonadales > Shewanellaceae > Shewanella > Shewanella sp. 4t3-1-2LB. Next base: position 4,368 of record NZ_JAFNJD010000015.1, on the reverse strand, counting down.
AATTTGCTGCTGCTTGACGAAACCAGCGAGAAACTCAGCATAGGGATTGTGGGGGCAGGCGCTACCGGGGTGGAACTGGCGGCTGAACTTTATCACGTGTTGGAGTCTGTCAAAGACTTTGGTTACCTGAATATCGATAAATCCCATTTGGAAATCCATCTGATTGAAGCCGCGCAGAAGATCCTGCCAGCGCTGCCGGACAAAGTCAGCGCCGGGGCACAGTCAGTGCTGGACCATATTGGTGTGCGCTTGCATATCGGTGTGCAGGTTAAAGAAGTCACTAAAGAGGGGTTTGTGACTCAGGATGGGGGCATTATCCCCGCTGGCTTGAAAGTGTGGGCCGCCGGAGTTAAAGGCCCGGATTTGCTGCAACACTTTACTGAACTGCCCATCAATAAACGCAACCAAATTGAAGTAGATGCCTGCATGCGCGTGAAAGGGCAGGAATACATCTATGCGTTGGGGGATTGTTCGGCTATGGTGATGGATAACGGCAAAACCGTCCCACCACGCGCACAAGCCGCTGCGCAAATGGCCGATACGCTCTACAAAAACCTGCTGAACCGACTGGAGAGCAAGGCCGAGCTGCCATTTCGTTATCGCGACTACGGCTCGCTGGTATCACTCAGTCGCTTCTCTGCTGTTGGCAATCTCATGGGCAATCTGCGTTCACGCTCATTGTTCATTGAAGGTTATTTGGCGCGAGTTATGTACATGTCGTTATACCAGCGGCATCTGGCCAGCCTTTACGGTTGGTTCTCGGCACTGGTCTACCGCTTTGCACAGCGTCTGCTGAAATGGCAACGGCCAAAACTGAAACTGCACTGACAGATTGTCGAAATTCCCGGCAGTCGTATCACGTTTGCGATGGTTGCGGTTTTTTAATCACCAGTAATCAGGGTATAAATAGGGTTAGGGAAGCTATTTCCTTTCATTTTTTTAACGGAATTTTAAAATTACGAGCCCCAAGGAGCTTTCAATGAGCGAACCATTTGCACTGCTTGATAATGAAAAGCATGCTGACGTTAAGTTTACCGCGCCCAAATATGCTCACGTAGCTGATCAGCACATGCTGCCAGTTTCTTTGCATGAACTGCTGTATGCTGCGGTGGAAGTACCAGTAGTATTTATTAAAAATAATGACACTGAAGAGTTTCAGGCGGTGATGATGTTAGGTCTAAAACCTAATCAGAACCTGTTGGTAAAAGGTGAAGAGTGGTTGGCGAACTATGTGCCTAACGTGCTGCGTGATTTCCCTCTGACAGTAGTGCTGAATCCTGAACATAAAGATAAAGTCTGGATTGGTCTGCGGGAAAACAGTGAGCAGGTAAGCAAAGAAGAAGGTGAACCACTATTTGCAGATGGCAAAGAAACGGAGTTTTTGAAAAACCGCCGTGAAGCCTTGCTGAAGCATTTCGAACAGGATCAACAAAGCCGCGCCATTCTTGGCTATCTGAACAGCAAAGGGCTGTTGAGCGCTCAGACATTGACCGTAGAAGTGAAGGGCGATCAGCGCAATATCAACGGCATCTACCTGATTGATGAACGTAAACTGGCTGAACTGTCAGATGAAGATTTCCTAGATCTGCGTAAACGTGGTCTGTTGGGACCTATCTACAGTCATCTCACATCACTGAATCAGATCCCTCGTTTGGTGAAGTTTGAATCTGAACTGTAAGTGTTGATTCTCTTAAGAGAGGGCGCTCAGGCGCTCTTTTTTATGCGGATTTTTTGCTAAAAAATATCAATACAGGAAAGCAAAAAGCCACTCAATTGAGTGGCTTTTCTAAATTCATGGTGCCGGCACCAAGAGTCGAACTCGGGACCTACTGATTACAAGTCAGTTGCTCTACCAACTGAGCTATGCCGGCAAAAAAGTGGTGCCCGAACCCGGAATCGAACCAGGGACACGCGGATTTTCAATCCGCTGCTCTACCGACTGAGCTATTCGGGCGACTGATTTTAGCGTCAGTACACTACTTCAATAACCATTAACAACGGCTGTTTTTGAAGTGGGCGTATGATAAAGCAGGTTATTTTACTACTGCAAGTGGTTTTTGGCAGTAGTGCCACTGTTCGCTCAGTTAATGGGCAGAATGACAGATATTCCGCCTGTTACATGCTATTGCAACAGATTAAAAACAGTATCTGAACCCCACACGTCGAACTATCATGGCAAGCCAATTGCGCGACAACTTGCTATGATATGCGCCCCGCAGATATGAAGGAATTTGCGGTTTCTCCATTCTCCATTGTTAAGGGAACCGACCATGGCTCAGACTCAAGCGCGCATGCTTTCTCCATTACTTATTTTGTTGATGGCGGTTGCTACAGGTGTCGCCGTTGCTAATAACTATTATGTGCAGCCGCTGCTGGATACCATTGCCAACTATTTCAAAGTGTCACACACCGCCGCAGGCATGTTAGTGACCACAGCTCAGCTGTTTTATGGGGCAGGATTACTGCTACTAGTGCCATTAGCCGATATGGTTGAGCGGCGGCGCTTAATTGTGGTCATGATGTTGTTGGCAACTTTGGGACTACTCATCAGCGCGTTAGCAACTAACCTGTACTGGTTACTGCTGGGAACTGCCGTTGCCGGGGCCTGTTCGGTGGTGGCTCAGGTTTTGGTGCCATTGGCGGCAACCCTAGCCGATCCATCACAACGTGGCCGGGTGGTAGGAACCGTGATGGGTGGCCTGCTGTTAGGCATACTGCTGGCCCGAGTGGTCGCCGGGGTGATTTCCACATGGATTTCTTGGCAAGCAGTGTATTGGCTGGCCGCAGGCGCAATGCTGCTCATTACCTTATTGCTGGCGCGTGCTTTGCCGGTGTATCAATCTGAAACCACCATCCGTTATGGTGAACTGATGCGCTCTTTGTTTGGGCTGTTTCGCACTGAGCCCAAGTTACGCTCCCGCTCATTTTTGGGGGGCTTGTCTTTTGCCATGTTCACTATGTTCTGGACTCCATTGGCGTTTTTGCTGGCAAATCCGCCTTATGAGTATTCCGATGCCACTATTGGCTTGTTCGGCCTTGCGGGTGTGGCCGGTGTGGCAGCGGCGCGCTGGGCCGGTAAGTTGGCTGATAGTGGCAAGGGGAATACCGGGACTTGGGTGGGACTTGGATCTGCTCTTATCAGTTGGTTGTTGCTGTTTTTTGCTGCCGACTCGCTGGTGCTACTGTTAGTCGGCGTGGTGCTGTTGGACTTAGCGGTACAGCTGACCCATGTCAGTAACCAGAATGTGATTTACGCGCTGCAACAGCAACTGCGTAACCGCCTTAATGCTGGCTATATGACCTGTTACTTTGTGGGTGGGGCATTGGGTTCCTGGGTATCCGTCAACCTGTATCAGTTCGGTGGCTGGCATGCGGTGTGTTACGGCGGTGCGGCCTTAGCCATTATTGGTTTGTTGTATACCGGGCTTAAAGGCCGTATTGCCAATGCGCTTTAATGGCTTGGTCGGTTAAAGGACTTGAGTATTGTGGCACTCACCGATAACGGGAGTGCTGTTTTCTTTGGCACGCGCCATCTTAACCCTTTGGTTTCTTGGGCTTGATGGCGATTAATGCAATCAAAATAACAACCGCAATGACAATCCCCTGTGTTAGCGACATGCCATGATTGTTGTTGGGTGCCGTGTGTGGGGTTTCGGTTACCGCCTTATTCTGTGACGTATCGGCGCTTGTCTTAGGCGCACCACCCACCTCATCGGATACGAGAAACGCACCTTGACTGCGGCAAAATGGCACCTGATTTGTGCCATCAATACAGTGTTTTTGTGAAAGCATCTGACCTCCTGTCTGTTATCGACAAAATCCAGCTTAACCTAATTAAGCTATTCTTCAAATTCTGGCTATCTCTGACAGTGCAGGCACTTGTTATGGTTAAGGCTGATTAGTTAGGCGTTGAGCTGGTCGGTCTATGCCGCCATACAGCAGTTTGGCGGCATCACTTATTCCAAGTGTATGATTTACAAAATTAAATTCTTCCCACGAGTTCTTAGGTGTGAGTGATGATAAGCAAGCCGTGCTCGATATGGTGGCGGAGTATTTTGGGGGGGTAACAGTTTACTTATAAGGGCATGATGAAGGTTCAAATTCAAAACCAAGCTCTTTAATTTCTTGAATTAACGCATCGGTTCTGAGTGTTTCACACAAAATGGTAAGATAGTCATATACCTCTAAATAGCTGATCCGAATACTGCTACATTTTCGCGATGCCGTGTCCGTTGCCGGGGAAAGGCGAAACGGTTTCCATAAAATGCCATACCTTGCCAAGAAGTTCCCGCATGTTTCGGCAACTGTGATTACGGGTTACCGTTTCATGTAGTGCCAACCATAAGCGCTCTATCTTGTTGACCCAAG
>NZ_JAFNJD010000159.1:0-306 GCF_017368415.1 Shewanella sp. 4t3-1-2LB | reverse complement strand
TATGGAAGCGTTCACAGATACCATTGGTTTGCGGATGACGCGCCCTGGTTTTGGTGTGTTCAATGTCATTAATCGCTAGGTAAAGCTGATAATCGTGCTGCTCTACTTTGCCACAGTATTCTGTGCCCCGGTCAGTCAAAATACGCAGCATCGGTAAGGCTTGAGCCTCAAAGAACGGTAGCACTCGGTCATTGAGCAAATCAGCCGAAGTGATAGGCGTTTTCGTCGTGTACAGCTTGGCAAATGCTACCTTGCTATAGGTATCAACAAAGGTTTGCTGATAGATGCGCCCCACACCTTTAAGGT
>NZ_JAFNJD010000158.1:0-318 GCF_017368415.1 Shewanella sp. 4t3-1-2LB | reverse complement strand
TCGCCTTGATGTGTTTCATCGCTGAAACACTAGGATCACAAAACACTTGATTGAAGTATTTTGAGAACTCATTTTGATTAAATATCGCTATTTAATCTCTACTATCAGCTTTCCAAATTGTTAAAGAACAAACATCACTTCCGTAATGCCGGTTTGAGACAAACCTATCTGTGTGAACACTCACAACAAAGTCATCGTTTAGGTAAGGAGGTGATCCAGCCCCAGGTTCCCCTAGGGCTACCTTGTTACGACTTCACCCCAGTCATGATCCACAAAGTGGTAACCGCCCCCCCGAAGGTTAAGCTAGCTACTTCTTTT
>NZ_JAFNJD010000157.1:0-319 GCF_017368415.1 Shewanella sp. 4t3-1-2LB | reverse complement strand
TAAGCTGGCTTGTGCCATTACACTAACCGTACGATGTCCGACCGTACTTAGCCAACCTTCGTGCTCCTCCGTTACGCTTTAGGAGGAGACCGCCCCAGTCAAACTACCCACCAGGCACTGTCCCTAATCCCGTTCAGGGACCCAGGTTAGAACATCAACACTGCAAGGGTGGTATTTCAAGGTCGACTCCATCAGGACTGGCGTCCCATCTTCATAGTCTCCCACCTATCCTACACATGCAGGGTCAATGTTCAGTGCCAAGCTATAGTAAAGGTTCACGGGGTCTTTCCGTCTAGCCGCGGGTATACGGCATCTTCAC
>NZ_JAFNJD010000156.1:0-341 GCF_017368415.1 Shewanella sp. 4t3-1-2LB | reverse complement strand
CCATCGGCGCGATTGTGTTTCACTTCTGAGTTCGGGATGGAGTCAGGTGGTACCACAATGCTATTGTCACCAAGCAAATTCGTTAATTTGGAAAGCTGTTGCTTTGATAATGGTGGTCGCTACTGGGTTCGAACCAGTGACCCCCTGCTTGTAAGGCAGGTGCTCTCCCAGCTGAGCTAAGCGACCTTATCTTATCTGTAGTAGTTGGTTCTCATACTTCAACCAAGTCTTGCCATTCATTCAAGGTATTCACGACCTCCTGGGAGGTAGTGCCAGAAACCCATCTGGGTTGTATGGTTAAGCCTCTCGAGTCATTAGTACAGGTTAGCTCAACGCCTCAC
>NZ_JAFNJD010000155.1:0-345 GCF_017368415.1 Shewanella sp. 4t3-1-2LB | reverse complement strand
TAGAGTCCACTAAAGAGCCGTTCGAGACCAGGACGTAGATAGGCAGGGTGTGTAAGCGTTGTGAGGCGTTGAGCTAACCTGTACTAATGACTCGAGAGGCTTAACCATACAACCCAGATGGGTTTTAGCACTACCTCCCAAGAGGTCGTGAATACCTTGAATGAATGGCAAGACTTGGTTGAAGTATGAGAACCACTACGCACGAAAGCAGCTTTCCGAATTAACGAATTTGCTTGGTGACAATAGCATTGTGGTACCACCTGACTCCATCCCGAACTCAGAAGTGAAACACAATCGCGCCGATGGTAGTGTGGGGTCTCCCCATGTGAGAGTAGGTCATCGCCA
>NZ_JAFNJD010000154.1:0-351 GCF_017368415.1 Shewanella sp. 4t3-1-2LB | reverse complement strand
TTGCGGTGATATCAGCATGCCAAAAGACACATGGATTAGTGAGTGCGAACAGAAACTCATCCGTTAACGCATTTAAAGCTTCTGATGCTTCATTAGGCCAACGAGATCCCCAAGTGATCTCTCTTATATCGTCAACTACATAGGAGTTACCATTACTGGTTACGACAGTAATACTTGCCGCCCCTGCGTACTGATTTCGCCATAACCAAGTCCCTAATAAAATGTTTTTACAGTAGCGCTTAGCCAGTTCTTGATAACCACCTAACTCTTTAAATTTTGTCGCTAACGCAGACAATGTATTAAACACATCAACATTACTGCAGCCTGAGGGAGCCAGAGAGTTAGCTTTCA
>NZ_JAFNJD010000153.1:0-361 GCF_017368415.1 Shewanella sp. 4t3-1-2LB | reverse complement strand
TCTTTAACAATTTGGAAAGCTGATAGTAGAGATTAAATAGCGATATTTAATCAAAATGAGTTCTCAAAATACTTCAATCAAGTGTTTTGTGATCCTAGTGTTTCAGCGATGAAACACATCAAGGCGAAAGAAAAACCAATATGGGTCGTTGAGCAATCAACCTAATATTTCTAAGCGCAGTCAGTCACTGGTCTGGCAAGGCCATCAGCAGAGCAACGAAAGCGTGTAGATAAGCTACATGATTGAGGCGCGAAGCTGATAACACCGCCAGGACAGAAGAGAGACAAGCGAGAGACCTATCCGGGTTGTATGGTTAAGCGACTAAGCGTATACGGTGGATGCCTTGGCAGTCAGAGGCGAT
>NZ_JAFNJD010000152.1:0-373 GCF_017368415.1 Shewanella sp. 4t3-1-2LB | reverse complement strand
CCGCTGCTCATTTACCCAATTCAACAGCGCTTCAAGCAGTGATTCCACAACCACCGTACGCAAGATACGAGCGATTGTATGCCGTCGAGGAATACCATGATTAAATGGGCGGAATTTTTGTAGCCAAGGAAGTTTACTATCACCAAAGGTTTCAATGTCTTGCCAGCCTTCAGCACCCGACATAATAGCGCTTAAGACAAGGAACATGACGTCCACAAGGTTATGTCTTTGGTTGATGTCAGAGCGGGTTTCTTCAACAACCGTCAAGTGTTCGAGTAAGTCCATCAGGGCTGCTAATTGCGAAATGGGCAGCCATTAGATCACAGCATAGAGCTACAACTCAACACGGGCTAAAAAGTACGATCCCGCCCTG
>NZ_JAFNJD010000151.1:0-383 GCF_017368415.1 Shewanella sp. 4t3-1-2LB | reverse complement strand
CCTGGGGAGTACGGCCGCAAGGTTAAAACTCAAATGAATTGACGGGGGCCCGCACAAGCGGTGGAGCATGTGGTTTAATTCGATGCAACGCGAAGAACCTTACCTACTCTTGACATCCAGAGAACTTGGCAGAGATGCCTAGGTGCCTTCGGGAACTCTGAGACAGGTGCTGCATGGCTGTCGTCAGCTCGTGTTGTGAAATGTTGGGTTAAGTCCCGCAACGAGCGCAACCCTTATCCTTACTTGCCAGCGGGTGATGCCGGGAACTGTAGGGAGACTGCCGGTGATAAACCGGAGGAAGGTGGGGACGACGTCAAGTCATCATGGCCCTTACGAGTAGGGCTACACACGTGCTACAATGGACAGTACAGAGGGAAGCAAAG
>NZ_JAFNJD010000150.1:0-392 GCF_017368415.1 Shewanella sp. 4t3-1-2LB | reverse complement strand
GATCATTAAAGCAATTGATGTTGAGATGATGGTACTGGCATTGTTTCGCTGGACCAATAGTTTGAGAGCCTCTGCCGGTAAACCGTTAATCGCCATTGACGGAAAAACCCTTCGTGGCGCAGTTAATCAAAACGGTACGGAACAAGCATTACACCTCGTCTCAGCATTTGATACTGGGCAAGGACTTGTGCTCTATCAACAAGACACCAAAACCAAAGGCAGCGAAGTAGCGACCGTTCGCGAATTACTGCATATGTTGGATATTCAAGATGCCGTATTGACCTTTGATGCACTGCATTGCAACAAAGAAACACTTGCTCAAATTGTAAAGCGTAAAGGTGACTATGTTGTTCAAGTGAAAGGTAATCAACCAACACTGAGAAAGACGATTG